>NZ_JBVJHR010000006.1:183847-307968 GCF_055586705.1 Sphaerisporangium sp. NPDC049457
GGAACCCCCCCCCCCCCCCCCCCCCCACCCCCCCCCCCCACCCCCCCCTCCCTCCCCCCCCCCCCCCCCCCCCCCCCCCCCCCCCCCCCCCCCCCCCCCCCCCCCCCCCCCCCCCCGGGACGGGGTCAGCGTCCGTCGTGCGGCAGGTTGCTGGTGGCCACCAGGGTGCGGATGGCCCTGAGGGCGACCGAGAGGGTGGCCAGGTCGAAGTGGTCGCTCTCCCAGATCTCCGACAGCGTCTGGCGCGCCCGCGCGACGGCGGCCGAGTTGACCTCCGACCAGCGGCCCAGTCGCTCCTCCGGGGACAGCCCCGGCTCGCTGTGCATGAGCACGTCCCTGGTCAGGGTGGCGTGCGCGGCGTACAGGTCGTCCCGCAGCGCGGCCCTGGCCATGGAGTTCCACCGGTTGTCGCGGGGCAGGGCGATGACCCGCTCGCGCAGCCGGGCGAGCTGCAGCCGTTCCGCCAGGTCGAAGTAGACCTCCGCGACGTCGTTCACCGGGCGGCCGGTGCGCGAGGAGATCTCCACCAGGTCGAAGGTCGAGTACGCCGGCACCATCACCGCCGCGCGCTCGGCCAGGTCGGCCGGCACGCCGCGCGCCAGGAAGCCGTCGCGGCGCTCCTCGAAGGCGGCGAGGTCGGGCCCGGTGAGCAGCTTGGGCAGGTGCGGCAGCAGCCCGTCGGCGCCCTCGACGAAGAACCGCACCGCGCCGGCCAGGTCGAGCGGCGGCCTGCGGTTGCCGAGCAGCCACCGCGCGCCGCGTTCGGCGAGCTTACGGCCCTCCAGCAGCATGGCGAGCTGCGTCGAGGTGTCGACCTTGTTGTCCAGGGCCTCCACGGCCCGCCAGAAGCCGGGCAGCTCGAAGACCTCCCGTGACACCAGGTAGGCCCTGGCGATGTCGGGGGTGGAGGCGCCGGTCTCCTCGCCGAAGCGGAACATGAACGTCGTGCCGCTGGCGTTGACCAGGTCGTTCACCACGCCGGTGGTGATGATCTCGCGGCGCAGCGGGTGGGCGTCCATGGCGGCGCGGAACCGCTCGCGCAGCGCCGAGGGGAAGTACGACACCAGCCAGGAGGTCAGGTAGGGGTCGTCGGGCAGGTCGGAGGCGAGCAGCTCGTGGTCGGCCACCAGCTTGGTGTAGGCCAGCAGCACCGAGAACTCCGGCGCGGTCAGCCCGAGGTGGGACTGGCGCCGCTCGGCCAGCGTCTTGTCCGAGGGCAGGGCCTCCAGCTCCCGGTTGATCCAGCCGTCGCGTTCGAGCTTGCGCAGGTAGCGGGCGTGGATGTGCAGCATCTCCTGCGCCTGGGAGCGGGCGGCGGAAAGGACGGTGTTCTGCGCCTTGTTGTCGCGCAGCACCAGGCCGGCGACCTCGTCGGTCATGTCCAGGAAGAGCTGGTCGCGGTCGCCCTCGCTCAGCTCGCCGTCCCGCACCAGCCGGTCCAGCAGGATCTTGATGTTGACCTCGTGGTCGGAGGTGTCCACGCCGGCCGAGTTGTCGATGAAGTCGGTGTTGACGTAGCCGCCGTTGAGGGCGAACTCGATGCGGGCGAGCTGGGTGAGCCCGAGGTTGCCGCCCTCGCCGATCACCTTGCAACGCAGGTCGGCGGCGTTGACGCGCAGCGCGTCGTTGGCCTTGTCGCCGACGTCGGCGTGGCTCTCCTGCGAGGACTTGACGTAGGTGCCGATGCCGCCGTTCCACAGCAGGTCCACCGGCGCCTTGAGGATGGCGCTGATCAGGTCGCTCGGCGTCATCGCCGCCACGCCCTCGCGGATGCCGAGCGCGGCGCGCATCTGCGGCGACACCGGCACCGACTTGGCCGTGCGCGGCCAGACGCCGCCGCCGGCCGAGATGGCGCCGGCGTCGTAGTCGGCCCACGAACTGCGCGGCAGCCCGAACAGGCGGGACCGTTCCGCGAAGCCGCGGCCGGCGTCGGGCGAGGGGTCGACGAAGATGTGCCGGTGGTCGAACGCCGCGACCAGCCTGATGTGCGGGGACAGCAGCATGCCGTTGCCGAACACGTCGCCGGACATGTCGCCGACGCCCACCACGGTGAAGTCGGTGCTCTGGACGTCGACGCCCATCGAGCGGAAGTGGTAGGCCACCGACTCCCAGGCGCCGCGCGCGGTGATGCCCATGGCCTTGTGGTCGTATCCGACCGAACCGCCGGAGGCGAACGCGTCGCCGAGCCAGAAGCCGTACTCCTTGGCGACGCTGTTGGCGATGTCGGAGAAGGTGGCGGTGCCCTTGTCGGCCGCGACGACCAGGTAGGTGTCGTCGCCGTCGTGCCGGACGACGCCGTGCGGCGGGACCACCTTGTTGTCGACGAGGTTGTCGGTGATGTCCAGCAGCCCGGAGATGAACTGCCGGTAGCAGGCCACGCCCTCGGCCAGCACCTCGTCCCGGCCGCCGCCGACCGGCGGCCGCTTGACGACGAAGCCGCCCTTGGAGCCGGTGGGCACGATGACGGTGTTCTTCACCATCTGGGCCTTGACCAGGCCGAGCACCTCGGTGCGGAAGTCCTCCATGCGGTCGGACCAGCGCAGGCCGCCCCGCGCGACCTTGCCGAAGCGCAGGTGGACGCCCTCCATACGGGGCGAGTACACGAAGATCTCGTACTTCGGGCGGGGCAGCGGCAGCACGCTGATCGCCGAGGAGTCGAGCTTCAGCGAGATGTACGGCTTGCGCCTGCCCTCGGCGCGCTGGAAGGCGTTGGTGCGCAGCGTCGCGCAGATCATCTCCAGGTAGGCCCGCAGGATGCGGTCCTCGTCCAGCGAGGCGACCTCGTCGAGGGCGGCAAGGATCTCCTCGTGCAGCGCGTCGGCGATGTCCTCGCGCACGTCGTCGGCGCGGCGCGGGTCCAGCCGGGCCTCGAACAGCCGCACCAGCAGCTTGGCCAGCCGGATGTTGCCGAGCAGCACCTTCTCGATGTAGAGCTGGCTGAAGGCGGTGCCGGCCTGGCGCAGGTACTTGGCGTACACGCGCAGGAACAGCGCCTGCTCCCAGGTCAGCCCCGCGGCGGTGACCAGCCCGTTGAAGCCGTCGCTCTCGATCTCGCCGCGCCACAGCGCCCCGGCGGCGTCCTCGAACAGCCGCTTGAACTCCTCGTCGGCGATCGTCACCGTGGACGGGGAGCGCAGGCCGAAGTCGTAGATCCAGACGGGCTGGTCCCCCGGCCTGCCGATCTGGTACGGCCGCTCGTCCACCACCTCGACGCCCATCCGCGACAGCAGCGGCAGCACGTCCGACAGCGAGACGGGGGCGCCGATGCGGAAGAGCTTGAACCGCCACTCGCACTGGGCGCGGTCGCCGGGCCGGTAAAGGTTCATGGCGACCTCGCCGGGGGCGCCCGCCAGGCGCTCCAGGGTGCACAGGTCGGCGACGGCCGTGCGCGGGTCGAAGTCGGCCTTGTAGGCCTCGGGGAAGGCCTCGGCGTACCTGCCCGACAGCGTGGTGCCCGGCCGGCCGGAGGGCAGCTTGGCGACCTGCTCCTCGGGGAGCTGCGCGATCGTGTCGAGGAGGTCGTCCTCCCAGGTGCGGGTGGTGGCCGCGATGCGGGCCTCCAGCGCCGGCACGTCGACCTCGCGCCTGCCGAGGGCCTTGCCGCGCTCTCCGCGCACGACGATGTGCAGCCGGGCCAGCGGCGACTCGCCGAGCATCGTGCTGTAGTCGAGGGTCGCGCCGTCCAGGGCCTCCAGCAGGATCTCCTGCATGCGGACGCGCACGTCGGTGTTGTACCGGTCGCGGGGCAGGTAGATCAGGCAGGAGATGTAGCGGTTGTAGTCGTCGGCGCGCAGGAAGAGCTTGACGCGCTTGCGCTCGCGCAGCCGCAGCACCTCCAGCGCCATCGGGGCGAGCTCGTCGGCGGACACCTGGAACAGCTCGGCGCGCGGGTAGGTCTCCAGGATCTCGATGAGATCCTTGCCGTCGTGGCTGTCGGCGGTCAGGCCCGCCCGGTCGAGCACCGCGGACAGGCGGCGGCGCAGCACCGGGATGTGCGAGATGGACTCGCTGTAGGCGACGTGCGAGAACAGGCCGAGGAAGCGGCGCTCGCCCACGACCTCGCCCTCGGGGGAGAAGACCTTGACGCCGATGTAGTCCAGGTAGGCCGGGCGGTGCACGGTGGCGCGGCTGTTGGCCTTGGTCACCACGAGAAGCTGTTTCTCGCGGGCCTTCGCGCGCAGTTCGGGGGACATGGCGGCGAAGCTCGCCGAGCCGGCCTTGTCGGCGCGCAGGATGCCGAGGCCCGTGCCGGGGAAGGCGCGCAGCCCGTCGCCGTCCGGCGCCTGCTCCAGGCGGTACTCGCGGTAGCCGAGGAAGGTGAAGTGGCCGTCGGCCAGCCATCGCAGCAGCTCGACGCTGTCCTCGACGCCGCCTTGCGGGAGCGAGGGCGGCGCGGACGCGAGGTCGGCGGCGATGCTCAGCGCCAGGGCCCGCATCTTGGGCGAGTCCTCGACGGCGGCGCGGACGTCCAGCAGGACCCGCTGCAGGTCGGCCTCGATCTCGGCGAGCGCCTCGGGGGCGGGACGGCGGTCGAGCTCGATGTGCATCCACGACTCGACGAGGAACTGCCCGGTCAGGTCGGCCTGGTCGGCGCCGAGCATGCGGCCGGTCATGTCGCGGCGCACCTTGACCTGCGGGTGCACGATGAGCTGGATGCCGATGCCGTGGCGCTCCAGCTCCATGGTGACCGAGTCGACCAGGTAGGGCATGTCGTCGGTGACCACCTCGACGACCGCTCCGGCGCTCTGCGCGCCCAGCCGTACCTGTTCCTGCCGCCCCTGTTCCTGCTGCGCGGGCGTGTATGCGCGGACGAGCGCCCGTCCCTGCGGGCGGTGCGAGGCGAACCGGCGGTGGGCCAGGGCGGCGGCGCCCACCTGGGCGGGGTCGCGGTCGATCACGTCCTCGGGCGCGACATGCCGGTAGTAGAGCCGGAGGAAGGCAAGGATGCTCTCACCGTCGAGGTGGTCGGCATCCGGGGTGTCGGCACACAGTTCAGCAGCGGACCGGAGCAGCCGGTCCTTTGCCTCGTCGAGCGACATGTCGCTTCTCACTCCTTTGTGAGCGTTCGCCTTGTACGCGATGTACAGGTTGGTCTCAGCCGGGTCGGGGTCATGACAGGGCGTGCCACGCTCCCGGGCGCGTGACACTTCCGCGGGCGGACCGGGGCCCTTGGTCGCCATTGACCAGGTTCCCCACGCCGTACCCGATATCAGCCCATCACACCTCAAACGTCAACTTGTCCGGTATCGTGCGCAATTCCCCGGTCAGTGCGAGTCTTCCACGGCCGCCACGTGCGCCGTGACCTATCCGTGATAAACCATGACCCTCTCCAGGACGTCTCATTGGACAAGCGTTACCTTTCGCTACCAATGACCGTCCCCGAGAGATGAGTGATCATGCACCCCGCGCTCGACCGGCGGACCTTCCTCCGGGCCTCCGCCGTGACGGCCGCGGCGGCGGCCGCGGCCACCGCCTGCGCCCCCTCCGGCGCCACCGCGCGGGCCACGACCGCCGCGACGGGCGCGCGCGGCGGCCCCTCCCCCTCCGACTGGTCCTCCCTCGGCAGAGGTCTCGCGGGCCGACTGATCCGGCCCGGCGACGCCTCCTATGATGCGGCCCGCCGCCTGTACAACCCGTCTTTCGACGGCGTCCGGCCGAGCGGCGTGGCGTACTGCGCGAACCCCTCCGATGTGGCCGAGTGCCTGGCCTTCGCGCGGCGGTTCGGCGTGCCGGTGACCTCGCGGTCGGGCGGGCACAGCTACGCGGGATGGTCCACCGGCACCGGCCTGGTGATCGACGTGTCGCGCATGAACACCGTGCGGGCCTCCTCCGGCCGCGCCGTCGTGGGCGCGGGCGCGCAGCTCGTCGACGTCTACGACCGGCTGGCCGCGCGCGGCGTCAGCATCCCGGCGGGCTCGTGCCCCACCGTGGGCGTCGCCGGGCTGACGCTCGGCGGCGGCATCGGCGTCGTCGCGCGCAAGTACGGCCTCACCTGTGACGTGCTGGAGTCACTGCAGATCGTCACGGCCGACGGGCGGGTGCGCACCTGCGACGCGCGCCACGACCCCGAGCTGTACTGGGCCTCGCGCGGCGGCGGTGGCGGCAACTTCGGCGTCGCGGTCTCGTTCACCTTCCGCACCCACCGCACGCAGGACCTCACCCTGTTCTTCCTGCACTGGCCCTGGTCGCGGGCGCGCAAGGCGGTCGCGGCCTGGCAGGCGTGGGCGCCGTTCGCGCCGGACGCGCTGTGGAGCAACCTGCACCTGTCGCAGGACCCCGCGCTGGACCTGCAGATCGGCGGGGTCTACCTCGGCCCGCGGGCCGACTGCGAGCGGCTGCTCGAACCGCTGATCGCCAAGATCGGGGCGGAGCCGTCCAGCCGGTACATCACCCGGACCTCCTACCAGCACGCCATGATGATCGAGGCGGGCTGCTCCTCGCGCACCGTCTCGCAGTGCCACCGGCCGGGGAACCTGCCGGGACAGACGGCCGACGGCCGCTTCCCGCGCGACGCGTTCGGCGCCAAGTCGCACATGGCCTACCGGCCGCTGTCCGCGTCCGGCATCGCCGCCCTGGTCGACCGGGTGGCCCGCCCAGGACGGCACGCCGTGCTGCTGGACGCCCTCGGCGGGGCCGTCGGCCGCGTCCGGCCCGGCGACACCGCCTTCCCGCACCGCGCGGCGCTGTTCAGCGTGCAGTACTACGCGCACATGGCGGGCGCGGCGGGCTGGCTGCGCGGCGCGCACGGCGCGATGGCGCCGCACTTCGGCGACCACGCGTACGTGAACTACATCGACCCGGCGCTGAGCGGCTGGCGTCAGGCGTACTACGGCGCCAACGCCTCGCGCCTGGCCAAGGTCAAGGCCGCCTACGACCCCGGCCGCCTGTTCCGCTTCCCGCAGGCCGTCTGACCCGCAGGCCCTCTGCCCCCAGACCGTCTGCCCCAGACCGTCTGCCCCAGACCGTCTGCCCTTCAGGCCGTTCGCCCCCCGGGCGATCTGCCCCCTGAGCGATAGATTCGTCCCGAACATGACCATACTGACCTTGTGACCCGTACGGACCACGAGGAGATCTGCATGGTTCCGCCCGCCCCATCGTCCATCCCCCGTTTCCACCTGGCGGTCCCCGTCGACGACCTGGAGGCCGCCAGGGCCTTCTACGGCGGGGTGCTCGGGTGCGAGCAGGGCCGCAGCTCCGACATCTGGATCGACTGGAACCTGCGCGGGCACCAGTTCGTCACCCATCTGGCCGAGCGTGCCCCCGCGCCCGCGCACAACCCGGTGGACGGGCACGACGTGCCCGTGCCGCACTTCGGGCTGATCCTGCCGATCCCGGAGTTCCACCTGCTGGCCGAGCGCCTGCGGGCCGCGGGCGCCCGGTTCGTCATCGAGCCCTATCTGCGCTTCGCCGGGGAGCCGGGAGAGCAGTGGACCATGTTCCTGTTCGACCCGGCGGGCAACGCCATGGAGTTCAAGGCGTTCGCGGACGACAGCCAGGTGTTCGCCACTTGAACGTCGTGTTACATCCCTGACCGAAATCCATAAAGGTCCATTACCGCTCAGTAGCCCCGCTACGCTCGTACGCCGTGATCAACCAGCAGATTCCCGTAGAACATGCTTCTAACGGGACGAATACCACCGCCGTCGCCCCAGCCGCCGAGGTGGACGGCGAGAAGCCCAGCGCCCTGGCCCTGCTCGAACGGATCGCCTCGGTGGTCCTGCCGATCGGCGTCGGGCTCTACGCGGTGCTCTACCTCGGCGTCGAGGCGATCTACAACCTTTTCGGCATCACGCCGCAACAGGCGGGCATCGACCAGTCCGTCCTGTTCGGCCGGCTCTCCGGCACCCTGATCCTGATGCTGCTCATCGCCCTGCCCGCCCTCGGGCTGCTGGTCGGGTTGTACTGGGTGCTCGACAAGGTGACCTTCGGCGGGCTGTCCCGGCTGGTGCGGTTCTTCAGGGTGCACCCCTGGGTGGCCGCGACGATCGCCGCGCTGTGGAGCGGCGCCACCTACTGGGGCGTGTTCAGCGTCCTCGGCGAGGTCACGGCCGCGAGCATGGTGCCCATCGCGGTGGGACTCGGCGTGCTGACCTTCCTCGTGCCGTTCCGGCTGATGCGCCGCAAGCCGGTCGGCCGCTCCGGAATGCGACTGGTCGTCGGCGCGCTGACCGGCGTCGGCCTGGGCTGGCTGCTCATCTGGCAGATGGTCCTCGCCGCCGCGGATGTGTACCAGTACGGCCAGGACAAGCCGCTGCCCGGCATGGCGGGCAACACCCTGCTGGACTTCGTGGGCTTCCAGAACCAGTGGGCCGTGCTGAAGGACGGCGACGACAAGCCGCTCTACGAGGGCCGCCACATGCTGCTCCTCGGGGAGTCCGACGGCGTCTACGCCTTCTACGACTGCGACAAGCAGGTCACGGTGCGGCGGGCCGCCGAGGGCACCAACCTGGGTGACATCGTGATGAGCCCGGAACTGCCCAAGGACCACGAATGCGGCACGCAGGTCGACGACCAGGACGCCACCGCGACCCAGTGACCGCCCGCACCACCTCGATCTAGGCCGAGGCCGCCATCCGCCTGGCGGCCCCGCTTCCCCGCTTCCCCGTCCAGGCCGCCGACCCTCCGGCGGCCCCGACCTCGACCCGCTCACCGGCCATCAGCTCACCGGCCGGCCCGAGCCTGCCCGCCCGCTCACCGGCCACCGGTTCACCGGCCGGCCCGGCCGCTCAGGGCACGAAGTGCTTCAAGACCTCCGGGTTGGCCATGGCGCCGGTGTTGGCGGCCTGCTCCACGGGCGTGCCGAGCAGGATCTTGCGGACCGGCACCTCCAGCTTCTTGCCGCTCAGCGTGCGCGGGATGCCCGGCACCTCGATGATCTCGTTGGGCACGTGGCGCGGCGACAGCTCGGTCCGCAGCGCGTTCTTCAGGTCCGTCACCAGCGCGTCCGTCAGCGCCTCCCCCTCGGCCATCGTCACGTACAGCAGCAGCCGGCCCTCCTGCCCGAGCCGGCCGGTGTCGATGACCAGGCTGTCCTCGATGGCAGGGAACCGTTCGACGACGCGGTAGAACTCGCTGGTGCCCATGCGGACCCCGCCGCGGTTCAGCGTCGAGTCGGAACGCCCGTAGATGACACAGCCGCCGTCGGGCAGGATCTTGATCCAGTCTCCGTGCCGCCAGACCCCCGGGTACTCGGCGAAGTAGCTCTCCTCGTACCGGGCGCCGTCCGGGTCGTTCCAGAACATCACCGGCATGGACGGCATGGGCCGGGTGACGACCAGCTCGCCGACCTCCCCGACCAGCGGCTCGCCCTCGGGGTCGAAGGACTCCACCAGCGCGCCCAGGCAGCGGCAGGAGATCACCCCGGCCCTGATCGGCAGCACCGGCACCGCGCCGACGAAGCCGGTGCACACGTCGGTGCCGCCGGAGAACGACCCGAGTTGCACGTCGGGCAGCACCTCGTACAGCCAGGCGAACCCCTCGGGGGGCAGCGGCGAGCCGGTCGAGCCGACCCCGCGCAGCCGGTCGAGGCCCGAGGGACGCACCCCCGCCCGCATGGAGGCGACGATGTACGGCGCTCCCGTGCCGAAGTAGGTCACGCCCTCCTCGGCGGCCAGCCGCCAGAGCGCGTCGGCCTCCGGGTGCGTGGCGCTGCCGTCGTACAGGACGACCGTCGCGCCGAGCAGCAGGCCGCCGATGAGGAAGTTCCACATCATCCAGCCGGTGGTCGTGTACCAGAAGAACACGTCCTGCTCGCCGAGGTCCTGATGGAAGCTCAGCGCCTTCAGGTGCTCCAGCACGATGCCGCCGTGGCCGTGGACGATCGGCTTGGGCAGCCCGGTGGTGCCCGAGGAGTACACCACCCACAGAGGATGGTCGAACGGCACCGGCTCGAAGTCCAGCGGGCCCGGCAGCGACCGCAGCTCCTCCCACGACTCCGTGCCGACCACCACGGTCGCGGCCAGGCTCGGCAGCCGGGCGGCGATGTCGGCGACGACGTCCGAGCGGTCGAACTCGCGGCCGTTGTACCGGTAGCCGTCGATCGCGATCAGCACCTTCGGGGTGATCTGGGTGAAGCGGTCGACGACGCTGGAAGCGCCGAAGTCGGGCGAACAGGATGACCAGATGGCGCCGAGGCTGGCGGTGGCGAGGAAGGCGACCAGCGCCTCAGGGGTGTTCGGCAGGTAGGCCGCCACACGGTCGCCGCGGGTGACGCCGTGCCGCACCAGCCCCGCCCTGACGCGGGCGACCTCCTCGGCCAGCTCACCGTAGGTCAGCGTGCGCCTGCCGCCGGTCTCGTCGCGTGCGATGACGGCCACGCGGCCGGGGTCGCCGCGCAGGGCGTTCCGCGCGTAGTTCAGCACCGCTCCCGCGAACCATTTCGCGCCGGGCATCGTTCCACTTACGACGGGCCCGTCACCACGACTGCCGACGACCGCGAAATAGTCCCAGACCGCCGGCCAGAACTCCTCGGGAGTCTCGACCGACCATCGCCACAGAGCGTCGTAATCGTGCTCGGAACGCCCCAGCCATTCGGCGAACCGGGTGATCTTGGCGTTCCGGATCACCTCGGGGGACGGCTCCCAGAGCAGCGCACCTTCCTCAACCATGGCCCCCATCCTGCCCCCACCTGTGCCACGGCACCATCCCGCCCACCCACACAGCGCCTCCCGCGAGTCCGGCGGGAACCGCACCTTTTCAGAGGAGACGCCGTGTGGTCATGTGGGTCGCGACCGGTCCCGGGAACGGCCGCCCGTCACCCGCGCCTGCGGGCGATCGTCACGCCGTCCCGCACGGGCAGCATCACCGACTCGACCCGCTCGTCGGCGACGATGGCGTCGTTCAGAGCGCGCATCGCCAGGTGGTGCTCCTCCTCGTACGCCGGATCGACGACGCGCCCGCCGAGGAACACGTTGTCCAGGACGACCAGTCCCCCCGGACGCAGCCGGCGCACGATCTCCTCGTAGTACGCCGGGTAGTTCACCTTGTCGGCGTCGATGAACGCGAAGTCGATGGACCGCTCGTCGGGCAGCGCGCGCAGCGTCTCGATCGCCGGGGCGATCTTGAGGTCGATGCGGTCGGCGACGCCCGCGCGCTCCCAGTACGAGCGCGCGACGGAGGTCCACTCGTCGCTGACGTCGCAGGCGAGCAGGCGGCCGCCGTCGGCCAGCCCCCGGGCGATGCAGATGGAGGAGTACCCGGTGAACACGCCGACCTCGACGGCCTGCCGCGCGCCGGCCATCCGGGCCAGCATGGTGAGGAACGCGCCCTCGTCGTGCGAGATCTGCATCGTCCAGGCGTCGCCGGTCGTCTCGCGCGTCTTCACGGCGAGCTCCTGGAGCACCTCGTCGGCCGGGGTGCACTGGGTGGTCAGGTAGTCGTCGACCAGCGGGTCCACGATGCGCATCTCGGCGGCGGTCACGGGCGCCGTCCAGTCGACGACAAGCTCCTCCTGGGTGGCGAAGCGCAGCAGGTGGCGGGTCACCACCTCCTCCACGTGCTTCAGCGACCCGGCGTCGGCGGCCGTGGCGATCATCTTGATCGCGGGGCCCGTCGGGACCAGTACGCACCGCCCGCGTTTCAACGTGATCACTCCGCGGCCGTCACCGGAGATCTCCGTCGTCGTCTTGTGCGCCATGTGCGAGACCAGTTGCTTGATGTACCGCCCGGGCCGGGCGGTCACGACGTGCGCCGTCGAATAAGGCATCGATGTCCTCAAGGGGTGAGAGGGACGCGGGTCGCGCAGGACGGCCGCGTCGGCGTCGGCGTCCGGCGGAAGGCGGTTCGTCCCGGCCGCCGGTGGTGACTCATAGGACCAAGGTAGGCCGCACGCGTGGTCCCCGCGTCCTGCGGGTTGCCGCCTGTCGCGCCTGCCCTGCCGCGCTCGCGGGCCGTCCGGCTGTGATCGCCGGCCGTCCGGCCGCGCCACTCGACGGGTCGTGGTCGTGACACCCCGAAGTACAGTTCGGTGCGGATCGCGTCCCTGACGTCCCTTGCGTCCACGCTCTCTCCAGGAGGCACCGATGGCATCAGAACGGAACGACAGCGGCGGCCTGGAGATGCCCGCGGGCCTGGGCAAACCGGCGCAGCGGGCGCTCGCGGCGGCCGGGTACACCCGCCTCGACCAGCTCACCCAGGTCACCGAGGCCGACCTCCGAGGTCTGCACGGCATGGGCCCGAAGGCCGTCGCACTGCTGCGCCAGGCACTCGCCGGCCACGGCCTGGCCTTCGCCACCCGCTAGAACCTCAGCCCGCCTTGCGGTCCATCGGGCTGGTGAGTTTCGCCACGGCGGCGACCACCTCGGAGGCGTTGGTCAGGTCCGGCAGGACGATGTCCGCCCCGGCCTCGTGCAGTTCGGCGACGGTGGAGCGGCCGGAGGCGACGGCGATCATCGAGGCGCCGGCGATGCGCGCCGCCTGGACGTCTCTGGCGGAGTCGCCGATCAGCACGGTGTTGCTCCCGTCGCATCGGAAGCCGTACATCTGCTTGACCCTGCCCTGGGCCACCTGCAGCAGGGTGGCCTTGGGGTAGACCTCCTCGCCGTAGCCGCCGACCTCGACGTCGACGTACTTGTCCAGGCCGAAGGCGTTCAGCTTGAGCGCGGCATTGCTCTTGATCGTGCCGGTGAGTACCGACTGGACCACGCCGTCGAGCCGGGCCACCGCCTTGAGCGCGTCCTTGGCCCCGGGCATGACCTGCCCGTCCTTGTTCAGACGCCTGCGCCGGGCGGCGAAGGACCGCGCCAGGGCGTCGATGAACCGGGGGAGGTGCTCGTCGCCGGTCACGATGCCGTTGATGGCGAGCGTCTCGAAGATGATCTCAGAGTCGGGACGCCCCATCGCCGGGGCCAGCTTCACAAGTGGACGCCCGGTGACCTGCCGGAATGCCTCGGCGTAGGCCTCACGGGTGACGATCGTCACGTCGACCAGCGTCAGGTCGATGTTCCAGAGCACGAGACGGTTAATGGGGGGCCTCCGAACGCGCGCGAACCAGTGCGCTCAGGGTACGACGCCCGCACGCCTCCAGCGCCGAACGATGCCCAACTCGTCACCTCACCTGCCATATGTCCGGATCATCGACCCGAGATGCCCGATCACGAATCACCGGCCACCGGCCATGTGCCATCGGCCGCGGATCACCTCACCGGCACCGGCCACGGGTCACCCGGCTTCGGTCACGGATCGCCCGTCACGGATCGCCCGTCACGGATCTCCGGTCACACGGCTTCGGTCACGGGGTGTAGGTGAAGGCCTCGGAAAGGGTGCTGACGACCGCGAAGCCGGAGGCGGCGAGGTCGGCGCGGCTGGTCATGCCGCCCGCGTACAGCACCGCCGAGGCGCCGACGTGCTCGGCCGCGTGCGCGTCGTCGAGGCTGTCGCCGATCACCAGGATCTGCGACGGCTTCACGTCGAGCGACTTGATGTGGGCCACCATGTGCTCGGCCTTGCCGCCGCCGGGGGCGCCGTCGCTCAGACCGTCGATGCGGGCGAAGTACCGGTCGATGCCCAGCTCGGCGGCCTTGCGCACCAGCCGGTCGTGAGCCCACATGGACAGCAGCGACTGCGTGCGCCCGGACTCGGCCCACGTGTGCAGGCAGTCGAGCGCGTCGGCGGCCAGCTCGCACGCGTGCATCAGCTCGTGGTAGTTGTCGTGGAAGGCCTGGTCGAGCCGTTCCCACTCGCCGTCGTGCAGCGGCCGGCCGAGTATGCGCTCGTAGGCCACCCAGATCGGCCGGGTGTATGCGGCGCGGAACCCCTCGGCGTCCAGCGCGGCCATTCCGTAAGGCTCGAACACCGCGTTGGTCGCCCCGACGACGGCGTCGATGTCGTGGAAAAGTGTTCCGTTCCAGTCCCAGATGATGTGCTTCATGGTGACGTCAAGCCTAACGCCGCGCCTCCGCCCGGTTCACCGGATTATCGCCGTCGCCGCCCGCTCGGAACGACGCGCCGGCTCTGCTCACCAGCGACCGGCGCCGCCCACGTGAGGCCGGCGCCGCTCACCTGAAGTAGGCGCCGCTCACATGAGGAGGTCGGGGATCTCCTGGGTGGCGTACCACAGCAGTTCGTGGTCCTCGGCTCCGTCCACCACGAACCGCGCGTCGTCGTCGCCCGCGTCGGCCGCGAACACCGCGGCGACGGCGGCCTCGACGTCGGGCATGGCCTGCGGGTCGTCCACATGGACGGCCGCTATCTGGTTCATCCGCACCTCGGCCGGGATGCGGACCCGGGAACGCTCCTCGATGTCGGTGCCTGCGATGACGACGTCATCGGGCACCTCCGCGGCGATGACCACCCGCCGGGCGGCGACGTCGACGCCGTCCGCGCGGTCGGCCGCGAGCATCCGCAGGGACGCCTTCGCCGCGTCCGTCAGGGCGACGTACTCCAGCTCTTCGGTGTCACCCGACACGTACCACTCGACCAGCGCGGGCGTCACCGCGTAGCCGATCAGGGGAGCCGGGCCGACCTCGCCCGCGCTCACCACCCGGGCCAGCGAGGGAAGGGTGCACGGCAGGTAGACGCGCATGCGCTTGTTCCTCAATCACGATATTGCCGGACATCGGCGTCGAAGCGGCGCCGACCACCTGAACGAGTGTGCCAGCCACCGCACACGGACCGTACACCATCCCGCGACCGGCGTTCCCACCGTGAACCGCCCCGGAACCAGCCACGCTCGCGGATGTCGCGGACCCGTCGCACGTCCCGCTCGTCGTACTCCCCGGTAACCGGCGCCGGTGCGGCGGGCGGTCAGCAGGCCCTGCTGTTCGCAGTAGCGCAGCACCCTGGTGGTGGCTCCCGCCGCCCGCGCGGCCTCTCCGATGCGCATCCGCCCGCCTCCCGCCGCGGTTCGACGATGACGGTACCCGGACCCTTCTCGACGCGGGCGACCGGCCGGACCTCACGCGCCATGCTCATCTGTGTCATGGCGGCGACCGTGAACGTCGACCCACACGTCAAGGTCGACCCACTCCGGGCATGCGCTAGACGAAGGTGGCTCTGGGAGGAGTCGAGGGCCGGAGGGGGAGGTCGCAGAGGGTTTCCAGGGCGGTGATGGTGGTGTCGGCGTCGCGGTGGTGCAGGCCGACGATGCCCAGAGCGCGAGCGGCCTCGATGTTGGCCTCGATGTCGTCGATGAAGACGCACTCGTGCGCCCGCAACCCGACCAGGCCGAGGGCGTGGTGGAAGATGCGCGGCTCGGGCTTGCGCATGCCGACCTCGCCGGAGATGACGACCTGGTCGAAGTAGTGCTCCCAGCCGTCCCGGGTGTAGTGGTTCCCCCACGAGTTGGAGAGCAGACAGGTGGCCAGACCGGCCTCGCGGGCGACGCGCAGCATCTCGTACATCGGCCGCACCGGACGGAAGCCGGCGAACATGCGGTTGATCAGCCCTTCGGCGACCGGCGGCGAGCCATGCAGAGTGATCAGCCGAGCCGCCAGATCGCGCTCGAACGTCGCGACGTCGACCTCGCCGCGCTCCAGCGCGTGGATCGGGTTCTCGCCGGTGGCGGCGCCCTGCTCGTAGGCATGCCTGACGAGCTCGCGCATGAGTTCGCGGTAGTGCTCCGCGTCGATGCCGTCCGCGTCGAGCCATTCGGCGATCGCCTCGTGCAGGCTGGTGGTGAGCACCCCACCCCAGTCGATCAGCACACCTTTCACCACGTTCACTCCTTACGTCCCACCGGACCTTTCAGACTAAGCCGAGCCCCCATCCATCGCGCTTCACCCCTCACGTCCGCGCCGGGCCTTTCAGAGTAAGCCGAACGCTTTTCCGGCCCCTCCCCCACCCCACCGAACGCCCTCCGCCCTGCCCCTCGCCACAGCCGGCATCGGCGGGATGCGAGCGGACCGGCAGGTCAGGGCGTTGGGCTGGTACCGCGACCCGGCCGTCGCCACCACGATCCAGCGCGTTCGGTGCGTACGGCCGGAAGGTCAAAGTAAAAAATTCTAGACATCATGTCTGCATTGCTTTACCTTGGCCATGTCAAAGTTTTTTTACATGGGGGTGGGACATGTCGTCCGAAGAGAAACGTGCGTGGATCTACGTCGTGGTCGGCGTCGGCGTGGCCGCGGTCTACTTCATCACGGTCCTGTCGAAGGTGCCGGGCGCGGACGTCGCGCGCATCGCCTATGTGCGGCCGATGCTCACCGCCATCGGCGTCGCGATCGGGCTGAGCATCGTCGCCGGCATCGCGGCCGGCATCGTCTCGCCGGAGGAGGCCGACCGGACCGACGAGCGCGACCGGCAGATCCACCGGCTGGGCGAGTACGTCGGGTTCTACGTCATGAGCATCGCCGCGATCATCCCGCTCGCCCTGGCCATGGCGGAGGCCGCCCACTTCTGGATCGCCAACGCGCTGTACCTGGCGTTCGTCCTGGCCATGCTCGCCTCGTCGATCACGAAGATCGTCTTGTACCGCCGGGGCTTCTAGCCATGGTCAAACCCACGAAGATCACGAACTCGATCAGAGCCCTGCGGTTCGCGAACGGCGAGATGACGCAGGCGCAGCTGGCCGACCGCGTCGGGGTGACCCGGCAGACCATCATCGCCATCGAGCAGGGCCGCTACTCGCCGTCGCTGGAGATGGCCTTCCAGATAGCCCGCGTCTTCAACGTGCCGCTCGAGGACGTCTTCCAGCGCCCCCAGGACTGACCCCCACGACCTCACCCGGCGCGCGAGGCGATCGCCTCGCGGGTCCGGCCCGTCACGCCCGAAACCAAGTCCGGCCAGTCATGCCCCGAAACCAGGGAGGAAACCGTGCACACCCCTCAACGTCTCGCCCGTATCGCGGGACTGCTCTACCTCACCGTCGGCATCGGCGGCGCCTTCGCCGAGATCGTGCGCGTCATGGTGTACCAGGCCGGTGACGCCACCACGACCGCGAAGAACGTCGCGGCCCATGCCGGCCTCTTACGGGCCGGCGTCGTGGCCGACCTCGTCACCACCGTGACCGGGGTGTTGACGGCCATGGCCCTGTATCTGCTGCTCAAACACGTGCACGCCAACGCCGCCCGGGCGATGGTGGCCTTCCTGGCGATCGCCGCCGCCATGATGGCACTCAACCTGGCTCACCAGTTCGAGGCGCTGCAGATGAGCGACGCGGCCTACACGAGCGCCTTCGGCGCGCAGGGATCCGACGCATTCGTGCTGCTCATGCTCGACCTGCATCACCATGGGTACCTGATGACGCAGATCTTCTTCGGCCTGTGGCTGCTGCCGATGGGCTACCTCGTCCACCGGTCGGGCATGATCCCGCGCGTGATCGGCGTGCTGCTCATGGTCGGCTGCTTCGGCTACCTCGTCGACGCGTTCGCCCGGTTCACCGCCCCCGACCTGGGCGCGGCGCTGAGCCCCTTCGCCGTCGCCCCGGCCGCCGTCGCGGAGGTATCGATGATCCTCTGGCTGCTCATCAAGGGCGTCAAGGCCCCGCGGCGCGACCATCCGGCCGCCGTCGCCGCCGCCGCGTGACCCTGACCGCGACAGCGCCGCCGCGGCCAGGTCCGCGCCGCCGCAGCCCGGTCCGCCCTGCCGCAGCCCGGCCCGCCCCGCCGCGGCCGGGTCCGCCGCACCCGGCCGACGGCGGACGGGAGTCGTCAGCGGGAGGGTAAGCGGACCGGGAGGGCGCCCTTGGGGGTGAGGGCGCCGGTCAGCGCCTTGGCGGCCGCCCGGAGGGAGGCGTCGCCGTCGGAGTAGACGGCCAGTGCCGAGTCATACCCTCGCAGCCGCGCCAGCTCGTACGGGGCGCCCATCGACACGACCACGACCTTCTTGCCGGTGCCGCCCATGGCGGAGACCAGGCGCGCCTGTGCGGGCCCCGCGTCCTTGGTGGTGACGACGACCGTGTCGGCCCTGGCGGCGGCCGACCTGGCACTCGCGATCTGGGAGGCCGTCGGGGTGTCGCCGGTGCTCGAAGCGGACGCGCCGTCGAGCATGCCCGCCAGGCGCCGGCTCGCCGGCCCGGTGACCAGCACTCTGCCCTTCACCGGGAGGTTCTTGGCGCCCTTGACCGATGTGACCGAGCGGTCGGCGATGCCCTGGGCGGTCTTGCGGTGCTCGTCGGAGCGCACCACCTCGGCCGCCCGGCCGGCGTCGGCCGCCGGGCCGTCGAGGATGCCCCGGGTGGCCTTCAGCGTGAGCAACCGGGTCACGGACCGGTCGAGCCGCTGGCGGGAGATGCGCCCCGATTTCACGGCGCCCAGCACGGCGTCGTACGCCTTGCGGAAGTTCGGCGGCATGAGCAGCAGGTCGACCCCCGCGAGGACGGCGCGCACCGCGACCTCGGCGTCGCCGTACTTCTCACGCACTCCTTGCATGTCGAGGGCATCGGTGCTGACCACGCCGTCGAAGCCCAGCCTGCCGCGGAGCAGCCCGGTCAGGATGGGCTTGGACAGGGTCGCGGGATCGCCGGACGGGTCGAGTTTCGGCATCACGACATGGGCGGACATCACCATGTCGACGCCGGCGCCGACGGCCGCCTTGAAGGGCGGAGCGTCCAGCCTCTCCCACTGGGACCGCGTGTGGCGGATGACCGGCAGGCCGCTGTGGCTGTCGACCTGGGTGTCGCCGTGCCCGGGGAAGTGTTTGGCGGCGCTGCCCACGCCCGCGTCGTGGAAGCCCTCGACGGCCGCCGCCACCATGGCCGAGACGCGCTTCGGGTCGGACCCGTACGCCCGGGCGCCGATCACGGGGTTGGCCGGGTTGACGTTGACATCGGCCACCGGCGCGAAGTCGAGGTTGATGCCGAGGACCCGCAGCTCTTCGCCGGTCACCCGGGCGGCCGCCCGGGCCGAGGCCGGATCGCGCGTCGCGCCGATCGCCATGCTGCCCGGCACGTCGGTGACGATGGAGCCGAGCCGTGAGACCACGCCGTTCTCCTGGTCGGCGCCGATGAGCAGCGGGACCTTGGATGCCTTCTGCAGGCCGCGGGTGAGCGCGGCCAACTGGCGGGCATCGCCGACGTTGCCCGCCCACGGGAACAGGATCACCCCGCCCGGGTGGTACTTCTCGACCACGGCGGCGGGAGCGCCCACCCCGAACCTGGCCTGGTTGTCGCCGTGCGCGCCGTCGGCGCGCGAGCCGTACACGACCGGCATGAACAGCTGGCCGACCTTTTCCTGCAGGCTCATCGCGGCGAGCCGGGAGGCGACCGAGGAATCAGCGGAGGCGCCGGCCGTGGACTGCGGCGCGGAGGCGGACCCGGCGGAGGTGGGACTCGGGGCCGCGGCGCTGGTGCCGGCGGTGCTCGGCGGAGCCGTGCCCGCGCGTGGCGGCGCCTCGCCGGTCGTGGTCGATGTGGCGGCGCACCCGGCCGTCAACGTCGCGACCAGCAAGAGCACCACTGCGGGGGAAGGTCCGGCCATGCCACAACCGTATCCGCGTCACCGTCCGCACCGTCGCCTCTCTGTGGATAAGTGCGGGGGTGGGTGGGTCAGAGGCCCAAGGTGGAGAGGCCGGGGAGGTGGGTGCGGGCGGCGGTTCGGGCGGCTTCCGGGGTGCTCTGGGCTCGGGCGGCGACGGCGGCGGCGCGGCACTGGGCGAACGTGTGGTGGGCCAGCGCGGCGCGTACCCAGGGAAGGGCCGGGGCGCCCATCGACAGCGAGCTCACGCCCAGGCCGACCAGCACGCACGCCAGAGCCGGATCGGCGCACGCCTCACCGCAGACGCCGCACGGGACGCCCGCCGAGGCGGTCATCGCCACCAGGTCGAGCAGGACGGGCTGCCACGGGTCCTGGAACGCGGTCAGCGCGCCCACTTCGCGGTCGGCCGCGAAGGTGTACTGGGCGAGGTCGTTCGTGCCGATGGAGAAGAAGTCGACGGCGGGGGCGAGGTCGGTGGCGCGGAGCGCGGCGGCCGGGATCTCGATCATGACGCCGGCCGAGCGCAGGCCCGCGGCCCTGCACGCCGCCACGAACCAGGCGGCCTCCTCGGGCGTCGCCACCATCGGGGCCATGACCTGGACCCTCGCCGTCATGCCCTCGGCGGCGCGGGCGAGCGCCCGCAGCTGCCCGGCCATGACGTCAGGAAATATCCGCATAATGCGGATGCCGCGTGCGCCCAGAGCCGGGTTGGGCTCGTTCTCGGTCGGCGGCAGGAACCCCAGCGGCTTGTCCGCGCCCGCGTCCAGCACGCGCACCACCACCGGCCCGTCGGGGAACCCGGAGATGACCTCCCGGTAGGCGTCCTGCTGCTCCTGCTCAGTGGGCGCCACGTCCCGGTCGAGGAACAGGAACTCCGTGCGGTAGAGCCCGATGCCCTCGGCGCCGTACTCGCGGGCCAGCTCCAGGTCGCGAGGGCCGCCGACGTTGGCCAGCAGGGCCACGGGACGGCCGTCGGCGGTCGCGCCCGGGCCGGTCACCGCGGTGAGCGCCGTGTCGCGCGACCGCGCGGCCTCCAGCGTCGCCGCGACCTCCTCCTCGGAGGGCACCAGCTCGACCGTGCCGGTCGTGCCGTCGACCAGGACGGGCGTGGCGTTGGCGATGGAGGTGGCTCCGGCGCAGGCCACGACGGCCGGCACGCCCATCGAGCGGGCCAGGATCGCCGTGTGGCTGGTGGGACCGCCCTGCTCGGTGACGAAGGCCGCGACGATGTCCCTGGACAGCAGCGCGGTGTCGGCGGGAGCGAGATCGCGGGCGACCAGCACGTAGGGCTCGTCGCCCTTCTCCGGCAGGCCGTACGTCGGCAGCCCGGCCAGCTCGGCGATCACCCGGTCGCGGATGTCCTCCAGGTCGGCGACGCGCTCGCCCAGGTAGCCGCCGATCTGCGAGAGGATGTCGTTGTACCGCATGTACGCCTCGTACACGGCCCGCTCGGCGGACGTGCCGGCGTTGATGAGGTCGGCGACCTCGCTGGAGAGCGTGGGGTCGCGCGCGATCAGCGCCTGCGCCGCGAGGACGTCCTGCGCGTCGCCGCCCGCGGCCTCGCCGCGCGCCTCGAGCTCGGCCGCCACCCGCTCGACGGCCGACTCCACCCGCGCCACCTCGCCCACCACGTCCCCGCCGTGCCGGGAACCGGCCGGCGGCTCCGGAACGGTCGCGCCCATGAGGTACGCCGGGCCGTAGCCCGCGCCGGGGCTGACCCCGGTGCCCGTCAACCTCTCCATGGCCTCCGGCCTCGCATCGGGTGTCAGGGTGTCGACACGATCGCGGCCAGCTCGTCGAGCACCTGATCGGCGCCGTCGCCGTCGGCGTGGATGACGATGACCTCGCCGTTCCGCACGTCCAGCGCCAGGATGGACAGGATGCTCTTGGCGCTGACGGGCGTGCTGCCCGGCTTGGCCACGGTGATGTCGATGGGGGCTTTGGCTGCGGTCTGCACGAACGTCGCCGCCGGGCGGGCGTGCAGACCCACCGCTGACTCCACGATGACCTTGCGCTCGGCCACGGTTCCTCCTTCATTGCGTCCGGGGCGGTCCGGACCACCCGGTGACAAGCAGTACAGCTCGCACGTTATTCCGAGATAGTTGCTATCTCCGGGAATGGCCGGATAACACCGGGCATATCTGGCATGGCTGGTTCGGCGACGGACAGTTGACACGCGCCCGGTGGGGGCGCCGGCCCAGCGTGTTCATACCCGCCCCCGGCGGTGGCAGGCGGCACGAGCGTACCTGGTCGTCGTCCCGTGGCCGCCCGCGCCCACCTGTTGAGCGAGGGCACCGGCGCGACCGGCGGCCCGGCGGGGTCGTCAGGACCGGTGCCAGCGGAACAGCGGCTGCCCGGCGCGCACGGGGCCCGCGGTGAGAACGGCGGTGAGCAGGCCGGAAGGTGCGTCCAGGGCGACGACCGGGCAGATGGGCGACATCCCGCCGGCCGCGACGACCGCGGGGTCCCAGGCGACGATCGGCTGCCCGGCGCGCACCCGCTCGCCCTCGCCGGTGAGCACCCGGAACCCCTCGCCCTTGAGCAGCACCGTGTCGACGCCCAGATGGACGAGCACCGCCCGGCCGTCCTCGCCGGCGATCACGTAGGCGTGCGGGTGGAGCTTGAGCACCAGCCCGCCGATCGGGGCGAGCGCCTCACCGGCCTGCCTGGCCGGGTCGATCGCCGTCCCCGGGCCCACGAGCCCCTCGGAGAACACCGGGTCGGGCACGGCGGCGAGTCCCACGACATGCCCCGCCACGGGGGCGAGAACGGTCGTCATGGCACTCCCACCGGCCGCGAGGCTCACTCGATGAGATCGTCGATGTCGGAGGCGATCGTGTCGGCGTCCGGACCCACCACGACCTGGACGACGTTGCCCGCCGCCATGACACCGTGGGCGCCGGCCGCGCGCAGTGCCGCGTGGTCGACCTTGGACGCGTCGCGCACCTCGGTGCGGAGGCGGGTGATGCACGGCTCTATCTCGATGATGTTGTCGACGCCACCGAGCCCGGCGATGATCGCGTTGGCGTCTGCCGCCATGTCCGTCCTCCTCGTTACGCCTGGGGCAAAGCTAGTGGCGCTATTCGGTCTGCGTCACCTTGTTCAGGCCGCGAGGAGAGTCGGGGTCGATGCCCCGCCGGCGGGCGAGGGCCTCGGTCAGGATCTGCGCGGGGACGATGAGGCCCATCGGGGCCACCCACTCGGGCAGCGCGGGCCCGTTGAGCGCCGCCGTGGAGGCTCCGGCCAGCTCGGCGCCGCCGCCGACGCCGTAGGCGGACGCGCCTGCGCCGGTGACCCGCCGGGCGAGGGCGACGGTGCCGGGCAGGGTCGGGCCCTCGTCGGCGGCGACCAGCAGCGCGGGCGTCTTCTCGTCCACGACCGCGATGGGGCCGTGCAGCAGGTCGGCGTACGACAGGCCCATGGCGTGCAGGTAGCAGGCCTCCTTGAGCTTGAGCGCGGTCTCCAGCGCGGTGGAGAACGCCATGCCGCGGCCCGACACCACGACGCCGGACACCTCCGCCAGCCCTTCCACCACGGCGTCGATGTCCCCCGGGTCGGCGATCAGCCGTTCGACGGCGCCCGGGACCCGTTCGAGGTCGGCCGCGTCCACGTCGGCGCCGAGGCCGAGGGCCAGCACGGCCAGGGCCGCGAGCGCGGTGGTGTAGGTCTTGGTGGCCGGGACGGCCCGCTCTTCGCCGGCCTGGGTGCACAGGGCGAGGTGGGCGATCTCGGCGAGCGGCGAGTGCTCGCCGCCGTTGGTGATCGCGACGGCGCCCGCGCCGCAGTCCTTGGCCCAGGCGAGGGTCTCGACGATCTCCTCGGTCTTGCCGGACTGCGAGAGTGCGACGGCGAGCACGCCGGTGAGGTCGAGTTTGCGCTTGTAGGTGGTGGCGATGGACGGCGCGGCGAGCGACGACATCCTACCCGCGTGCGCCTCGACGAGATAGCGGCCGTAGACGGCGGCGTTGTCGGAGGTGCCCCTGGCGATGAAGACGAGCTGCCTGGTCTGCCCCGCCAGGGCCCGCACCTCGCCGATCATCGGCAGCAACGCGTCCAGGGTCGCTCGGAGCGCGGCCGGCTGCTCGGCTATCTCGCTGCGCATCATCGTGGTCATGGGTGCCCGTCCTTAGGCTCTGGAGGGCGAGATCGGGCCGTTATCGATCCGTCGCCGGTCCGTACGTTGACACTCATTTCTGGCATGTGGTCTAGTCCGGACTAGACCAGCACAAACCCTAACTCAAACCCAAGCGGAGATCGAGAGGAGGGAAACAGTGGCCAAGATCGACCCCGACAGCCCTGTGCCGAAGTACTTCCAGCTTCGCGAGATCCTCCTCGATCTCATCGAGGGCAACGAGCTCACCATCGGAGCGGCGATCCCCTCCGAGCGGGAGCTCTGCCAGCGTTTCGGCCTGTCACGCATGACTGTACGCCAGGCCGTCGACCATCTCGTGTCCGAGGGGCGGCTGCACCGCGTCGCGGGCAAGGGCACCTTCGTGGCCCGCCCGAAGATCGAGATGGCGCTGCGGCTCACCTCGTTCAGCGACGACATGCGCGCGCGGGGCATGGAGCCCGGCTCGCGCGACCTGGACCGCCGGGTGGTCCGGGCCAGCGCCCACCTGGCGCGCGAACTCGGCATCCAGCCGGGCGAGGCCGTGCACTTCATCGAGCGGCTGCGCACGGCGGACGGGGAACCGCTGTGCATCGAAAGGGCGCACATCCCGGTGTCCTTCGCGCCCGACCTGGAGTCGTTCGACCTGTCAGGACGGTCGCTCTACGCGCTGCTGGAGACCCGCCACGGGGTGGTGCTGGACGCGGGAGAGCTGACCATCGACGGCGGCATCGCCGACCCGGGCGACGCCGACCTGCTCAAGCTGCCACGAGGCGGCGCCGTGCTGCTGCTCCAGCGCCGGTCGTTCTCCGGCGGCGTCTGCGTCGAGTTCGGGGTCTCGACCTACCGTGCCGACCGGTACCAGCTCCGCACGGTGCTGGAAATACCGACGCGGCGAGGCTGAACCTCCCTTCTCTTCCCTGGAGGAAAGCCGATGAGCCCCCCTTCGGCCGACGCCACCCCGCCCCTCCCCGACACCACCGGCACCACCGCCCCGGACGTCTCGCGCGCCTCGTCCTCCGCCGGGGGCGGCGCGCCGTCCTCCTCGCCCTCGCTCGGGCCGGCCCTCATGGCGATCCTGTCGCGCATCGGGCGTTCGCTGATGCTGCCGATCGCCGCGCTCCCCGCGGCGGGCCTGCTGCTGCGGCTCGGCCAGGACGACCTGCTCGGACGCACCGGCAACGCGGCCCTGGACAAGATCGCCGAGGTGGTCGGCGGCGCGGGCGGGGTGCTGTTCGACAACCTCCCCCTGCTGTTCGCCATCGGGGTGGCCGTCGGGTTCGCCCGCCGCTCGGACGGCTCGACGGCGCTCGCGGCGCTCGTCGGCTACCTGGTCTTCGACCGGGTGTCGCGGCTGCTGTTCTTCGACGCCTCCGGGTTCGCCGTGCACGACCGGGTCTCCCAGACGGTCGTGCGGGCCGACGGGCGCGCCGTGCAGGTGATCGACCTGGCGGCGGGCAACCCGACCGGCGTGCTCGGCGGCATCGTCATCGGGATCACCGCCGCGCTGCTCTACCAGCGGTACCACCGGATCAAGCTGCCCACCTGGCTGGCGTTCTTCGGCGGCCGGCGGTTCGTCCCCATCGTCACGGCGTTCGCCGCCCTGCTGCTCGGCGTGGTCTTCGGGCTGCTGTGGCAGCCGGTCGGCGAGGGCATGACCGCGTTCGGCCAGTGGCTCGTCGACCACTCCACGGCCGGCGCGGGCATCTACGGTGTCGTCAACCGGCTGCTCATCCCGCTCGGGCTGCACCACTTCCTGAACTCGATCGTGTGGTTCCAGGTGCCCGACTGCACCGTGGCGGGCAAGGAGTTCGCCGGCGACCTCACCTGCTACCTGCAGGGCAACCCCGGGTCGGGCGAGTTCATGGCCGGGTTCTTCCCGGTCATCATGTTCGGCCTGCCCTCCGCCGCGATCGCGATCTGGCGCGCCGCGCCGCCGCACCGCCGCCGCGCCGTCGGCGGCATCATGATCTCGGCGGCGCTGGTCGCGTTCGTCACCGGCATCACCGAGCCGATCGAGTTCGCGTTCATCTTCGTCGCGCCGCTGCTCTTCGTGATCCACGCGCTGCTCACCGGGCTGTCGATGGCGCTGGTGGCCGCGATGGACGGTCATCTCGGCTTCAGTTTCTCGGCCGGGGCCATCGACGCCACGCTCAACGCCACCAAGTCCAACACCGACGGGTTCTGGCAGATCATGCTGCTCGGCGTGGTCTACGCGGTGGTGTACTACGCGGTGTTCGGCTTCCTGATCAGGCGGCTGAACATCATGACCCCCGGCCGGGAGCCGGAGCCGGACGTCGACGCCGGGGAGGGCGCCGGCGCGCCGGCCGCGCGCGTCCCCGCCGCCGGGCGGGTTTCGGACGGCGGCCGGACCGGCGGCGAACGACCCGAATAGCGCATCGCCGACATCAGTGGCGTCCGCGCCGGCCGATCTTCTCGGTGCAAGCCGGACGAACCACACCGCAGGCGCGGTTAGTTGGCAGCCCAACCTGCCACCGCGGTATCAGCGCGGCCGGCCGAAAACTCCTTAGTGCGTCACTTCCCCGACGTCACCGGAGTCCCGATGTCCCGCTCCCCCGAGCCGTCCCGTCCTCGCACCCCGTCGCGCGCCCGCCGCCCCGCCGGCCTCTCGCGGCCGGCGCCGCTCCCCCGGCTGCGTCCCGTCCCGCCGGCCGACCCGCCCTACGACGACGAGCGCGACCCCGCGTACCCGCCGCAGCCTCCCGCGCAGGCGGCGCCGGCCCTCACCTACGACCTGCCGTGGGAGGCGCCGGCGTCCCCCGTCCCGGTCTCCCCCGACCTGCCGTGGGTGGCACCGGCGCCCTCAGACCCGGCGTCCCCCGGCCCGGCCCGCGGCGCCGGCGTCCCTTCCCGGGGGTACGAGGCACGCCGGGCGGCGGCCGCGCCGCCCGACGCGCGCAGGCTGCGCGGCATCGGGCAGGCGCTGGCCGAGATCCTCGCGGGCCGGCGGCCGCCCGGCACGGTCGCCGACCGGCTGACCGGCAAGGCGTACGCCGACCTGGTGCGCGCCGGCACGATGATCCGCACCAGGCGGCCGCCGCTCGTCGCCCTGCCGCACGTCAAGCAGCCGCACGACGGCGCCGTCGAGGCGTGCCTGCTGGTGCGCTGCGGCGAGCGCAGCCACGTGCTGGCGCTCCGCCTGGAACGGCGCGGCGTCCAGTGGCTCGTCACCGACTTCGAGACCGCCTGACCACCCGGACGGCGCCCCGCAGCCGGCGCCCCGCAGACGGCGCCGCGGACGGCGTCCCGCGAACGGAGAAGGCCCCGTGACCGGCGGGTCACGGGGCCGTTCGCCTCGAACGGGCCGCTGTCAGGCGGTGGCGTTCTTCGGGTCGCCGTGGCAGCGCTTGTACTTCTTGCCCGAGCCGCAGGGGCAGGGCGCGTTGCGCTCGACGTTGCCGTACGCGGCGCGCTCCTCGGCCGTGGTGCGCACCCGGGTCTGCTCGACGCCACCGCCCTCGCCGGGCGCGCTGTAGATCATCTCGGTGGGACGCTGCGGGCGGCGCAGCGCCTTGGAGATGATCGCCTGGGCCTCGGAGACGTTGGCGTCCTGCGGGGCGACCTCTTCGACGATCGGGTTGTCCTGCACCTCGATCTCGAGGTTGAACAGGAAGCCGACCGACTCTTCCTTGATGCCGTCGAGCATGGCCGCGAACATGTCGAAGCCCTCGCGCTGGTATTCGATCACCGGGTCGCGCTGGGCGTAGGCGCGCAGCGCGATGCCGTCGCGCAGGTAGTCCATCTCGTAGAGGTGCTCGCGCCACTTGCGGTCGAGGACCGACAGGATGACCCGCCGCTCGACCTCGCGCATGGTCTCGGCGCCGAGTTCCTCCTCGCGCCGGTCGTAGGCCGCCAGGGCGTCGGCCTTGATGCGCTCGGCCATGAGCTCGGCGGTGAGGCCCTCGCGCTCGCCGCCGGCCTCCTCGACCAGCTCGTCGACCGTGACCGAGATCGGGTAGAGCTGCTGGAAGGCCTTCCAGAGCTTGTCGAGATCCCACTCTTCGGCGAAGCCCTCGGCGGTCGCGGCCTGGACGTACCCGTCGACGACCTCGGTGATGAACTGGCGCACCTGCTCGTGCAGGTCGGCGCCCTCCAGCACGCGGTGGCGCTCGGCGTAGATCACCTTGCGCTGGCGGTTCATGACCTCGTCGTACTTCAGAACGTCCTTGCGGATCTCGAAGTTCTGCTGCTCGACCTGGTGCTGGGCGGAGGCGATGGCCTTGGAGACGATGCCCGACTCGATCGGCACGTCCTCGGGGATGTTCAGCCGCGTCATGATCATCTCGACGCGGGCGGAGTTGAACAGCCGCATGAGGTCGTCTTCCAGGGACAGGTAGAACCGGGACTCGCCAGGGTCGCCCTGACGGCCGGAACGACCGCGCAGCTGGTTGTCGATGCGGCGCGACTCGTGGCGCTCGGTGCCGAGGACGTACAGGCCGCCGAGCTCGGTGACCTCCTCGTGCTCGGCCTTGACGGCCTCCTTGGCCTTCTCGAGCGCCTCGGGCCAGGCCTTCTCGTACTCCTCGGGCGTCTCGGACGGAGACAGGCCGCGCTGCTGGAGTTCAAGATCGGCGCGGAACTCGGGGTTGCCGCCGAGCATGATGTCGGTGCCGCGGCCGGCCATGTTGGTGGCGACGGTGACGGCGTGCTTGCGGCCCGCCTCGGCGATGATCGCGGCCTCACGCGCGTGGTTCTTGGCGTTCAGCACCTCGTGGGTGACGCCGGCCCGCTTGAGCGCCTTCGACAGCTTCTCGGACTTCTCGACCGAGGTGGTGCCGACGAGGACCGGCTGGCCCTTCTCGAAGCGCTCTTTGATGTCGAGGACGCAGGCGTTGAACTTGGCGTCCTCGGTCTTGTAGACCACGTCGGCCTGGTCTCTGCGGACCATCGGCCGGTTGGTCGGGATCGGGATGACGCCGAGCTTGTAGGTCTGGTGGAACTCGTTGGCCTCGGTGGCCGCCGTGCCGGTCATGCCGGCGAGCTTGGTGTAGAGGCGGAAGTAGTTCTGCAGCGTGACGGTGGCGAGGGTCTGGTTCTCGTCCTTGACCTTCACGGCCTCCTTGGCCTCGATGGCCTGGTGCATGCCCTCGTTGTAGCGGCGGCCGTGCAGGACGCGACCGGTGAACTCGTCCACGATCAGGACCTCGCCGTCGACGACGATGTAGTCCTTGTCCTTCTTGTACAGCTCTTTGGCCTTGATGGCGTTGTTGAGGAAGCCGACGAGGTGGGTGTGCTCGGGCTTGTACAGGTTGTCGATGCCGAGCCAGTCTTCGACCCGCTCGACGCCGGCCTCCAGGATGCCGACCGTGCGCTTCTTCTCGTCGACGATGTAGTCGCCGGTGCTCTCTTCGCCGTCTTTGCCCTCGACGCCGCGTCGGAGGCGGGGGACGATCTTGGCGAACTCGGCGTACCACTTGCCGGACTGCTCGCCGGGACCGGAGATGATCAGCGGCGTGCGGGCCTCGTCGATGAGGATGGAGTCGACCTCGTCGACGATGGCGTAGTTGTGGCCGCGCTGGACGCACTCTTCCAGCGACCACGCCATGTTGTCGCGCAGGTAGTCGAAGCCGAACTCGTTGTTGGTGCCGTAGGTGATGTCGGCGTTGTACTGCCGGCGGCGCTCGTCGGGCGCCATGTTGGCGAGGATGACGCCCACTTCGAGGCCGAGGAAGCGGTGGACGCGTCCCATGTTGTCGGCGTCGCGCTTGGCCAGGTAGTCGTTGACCGTGACGACGTGGACGCCCTTGCCGCCGATGGCGTTGAGGTAGGACGGCAGCGTACAGGTCAGGGTCTTGCCCTCACCGGTGCGCATCTCGGCGATGTTGCCGAGATGCAGCGCGGCGCCGCCCATGATCTGCACGTCGAAGTGACGCTGGCCGAGGACCCTGCGGGCCGCCTCGCGCACGGCGGCGAACGCCTCGGGAAGCAGATCGTCGAGGGACTCGCCGTCGGTGTGGCGCTGCTTGAACTCGTCGGTCAGCGCGCGCAGCTCGGCGTCGCTCAGGCTGGTGAAGTCGGACTCGATGGAGTTGACCTGCTCGGAGATCCGCTTCAGCTTACGCAGGACCTTGCCCTCGCCGGCGCGAAGAATTCTGTCGAGAATGGCTGGCACTTTGAGTAAAGCTCCTCGCAGGTCTGTACCGCGGCCCGGCGGCTGCGGACATGAGGACGAGACATGGTTCCCCACAGCCATGGTAGGCGGTTTCACCACCGGACACAGCCATCGTCAACGACGCTGTCGGAGAGCGTGAGGGTTTCCGCGCGTCTTCCAGCGGCGGCTTGAGAGGGTACGGCATGCGGCACGGCCGGTGACGTTGTATATCGTGCGATGGTACGGGCAGGGAATCTTTGCCTCGGGGCGGCCCTCCGGCGGCAAGTGAAAACTAACGAGAACAAGGAGTCGGGATGGCCGAGAGCGCACCGGCGAAATCACACAGCGGTCAGTCGCACGCCGGGCGGGCCTCGTCATGGCTCGCGGTGACCGTGATCCTGCTGGGCTTCACGATCGGCGGCATCGCCCTCGTCATGGGTCCCAACTGGCTTCTCTTCTGGGTCGGCGGCGGCGCGGTCATCGTCATCGGCGGCATCCTGGCTCTCGTCTTCGACATCTTCTCCGACGTCATCGAGGACGCCCCGCGCCAGATCGCGGTGCAGGAGCACCACTCTCCCTTCGAGCACCGCGGCGAGCACGCCTGATCGGCGCCCGTCCCGGGACGACACCTTCATAGCTGTTTTGTCGGTGGCCCGCCCTACCATCGACACATGCCGAACGGTTTCCCCGCCCCCGTGCTCGAACTGTCCGCAGACGAGGCCCGCCGCGTCATCCTGCGCGCCCAGGGGTTCCTCGGAGCCGACTCCCGCAGGGGCGGGGTGGCCGGCATGCTGCGCCGGCTGGCCGCCGTGCAGCTCGACACCATCTCGGTGCTCGCCCGCTCCCACGAGCTGGTGGCGTACGCACGGCTCGGCGCCGTCGGGCGGCCCAAGGTCGAGCGGGCCTACTGGCACCAGCCCGCCACCGCGTTCGAATACTGGTGCCACGCCGCCTGCGTCGTCCCGATCGACGACTGGCCGCTGTACGCCTTCCGCCGCCGCGCCTACCGCGAGCGCGGCATCCGCTGGCACGAGGTGCCGCCCACCATCGACAAGGTGCTCGAACAGGTCAGGAACGAAGGGCCGGTGACCACCACCGACCTCGGCGGCGCCAAGAACGGCGGCCCCTGGTGGGACTGGTCGGACGTCAAGATCGCCGTCGAGTTCCTGCTCGACGTCGGCGAGGTGGTCTGCACCCGCAGGGTCGGGTGGCGCCGCGTGTACGACGTGGCCGAGCGCGTGGTCCCCTCCGCCCTGCTCGGTCGCGAGCTCACCGACGCCGAGTGCGTGAGCGGCCTGGCCGGCCACGCAGGCCGTGCCCTGGGGGTGGCCGCGCGCGCCGACCTGGCCGACTTCATCCGGGTGCGGGGCCCGCAGGGGGCGCTGCTGGACGAGGCGTTGCGCGACGGCTCCGCCGGCCTGGTCCCGGTGTACGTCGACGGCTGGGGCACCTCGCGCCGCGGCGCGGGCGGCTCAGGGCGCGGGACGGGCGGCTCCGAGGGCGGGGCGGGCGGCTCCGGGGGCGGGGCGGGCGGCTCGGGGCACGGGGCGGTGGCGGGCGCGCGGCCGGCGGCCAACGCCTGGGCCGACCCCGCCGCGCTGGCCACCGCCCCGCGCGGCCGCCACCGCACCACCGCGCTGTCGCCGTTCGACTCGCTGGTGTGGGACCGCGCCCGCACCGAGCGGGTCTTCGGCTTCACCCACCGGCTGGAGGCCTACGTGCCCAAGGACAAGCGGGTGCACGGTTACTTCACGATGCCGGTGCTGGCCGGCGGCCGGCTGATCGGGCGGGTGGATCCCGCGCGCGAGGGCTCGACGCTCGTGGCGCGGTACGTCGGGTTCGAGCCCGAGGCCGGGCGCGGCGGCACGGCCCGCACCGCCGCCGCCGTCGAGGCGATGAGCGACGCGCTGTGGGAGGCCGCGGCCTGGGTCGGCTGCGACGACGTGCGCGCCGAGCGCGTCAGCGCCCCGCACCTCGCCGCTCCGCTGGAAGCGGCCCTGCGCCGCCCGCCGGCCGCCCTCTGAGACGCACGACCGCCACCCGTCGGCCGCCCACTGAGACGCACGGCCGCCGCGCGTCGTGGCCTCCGCCGCCTCAGCGCACGGGCGGGGCGGCTCAGGTGATCTCGAGGAGGCGTTCCCGGACGGCGTAGACGACGGCCTCCATGCGCGAGTGCAGCTGGAGCTTCTCCAGGATGTTGCGCACGTGGTTCTTGACGGTGTTCTCGGAGATGAACAGCTGCTTGGCGATCTCACGGTTGTTCATGCCCTTGGCCACCAGGCGCAGCACCTCCATCTCGCGGTCGGTCAACCGCGGCACCGGCAGCTGCGGAGGACGCTCGGCCTCCTTGCGGCTCATGTTGGCGAACTCGCTGATCAGCTTGGCCGCCATCGCCGGGTTGATGAGCGACTGGCCCTCGTGGACGCCTCGCACGGCGTCGGGCACCTCGTCGATCTGGACGTCCTTGAGCAGGTAGCCCGTGGCGCCCGCCTTGATGGCCTCGAAGAGGTCTTCCTCCTCGTCGCTCACGGTGAGCATCACGACGCGCGAGCTCGGCACGGACGCCTTGATCACCCGGGTCGCCTCGATGCCGCTCTGACGCGGCATGCGGACGTCCATCAGCACGACGTCCGGCAGGAGGCGGTCGGCGATCTCGACCGCCTCCTTGCCGTCGCTCGCCTCGCCGACCACCTCTATGTCCGGCTCCGCGGCCAATGCCAGCTCAAGGCTCCGCCGGATCAGCGCGTGATCGTCCACGATCAGCACCCGGATCGGCTCCTGACGCCCGGAGCGGCCGGCCGTTTCGTCGGTCTGCGTCACGCCTCCTCCTCGTGGGGAGCCGGTCGCGCGGGCAGGTCGACCCCTGCCGTGCGACGCTCCCGCGCCCTCGGAACCGCCATCATTACATGGCTTTCCGGCGCGCGGGGGTGGTCGAGAGGATCATCGAACGCGTCGGTTACTGTTCCACGAGCCGCAACACGCCGTACGCGTACCCGACACGCCGGTACACGACGCTGGGCAGCCCGCACTCCTTGTCTCTGAACAGGTAGAAGTCGTGGCCCACCAGTTCCATCTCCAGCAGTGCCTGATCGATCGTCATGGCATCGGCCTGGTGGAACTTCTCTCGGACGACGAGGGGCCCGTCGCCGTCCATCTCGATCGGGACGATGGGCTCGGGGTACTCGGTCTCATGCCGGGCGCGCTCGGCGGCCCGCTCGGCGGCCTGCTCGGCCGGCGCGACGGGCTCGGGCGGAAGCGGTTCGGGCAAGGACTCGTAGGTGTCGGCCAGGACGGAGGTCAGTTCGGCTACCGATGGGGGGCAATGGTTGCCGTGGTGGACCTTCCGGCGGTCGGCGATGCGCCGCAGCCGTCCTTCGAGCTTGCCGAGGGCGATGTCGAGGGCCGAGAACCGGTCGTCGGCGGACGCTTCCGCCCGGATCGCCGGTCCTTTGGAGTGGATGGTCAGCTCCACCCGCTCGCGGTGCTCGGTCGCCCGCACGTTCGCTTCCTTCGACACCTCCACATCGACGCGTATGAGCTTGTTGTCCAGTCGTTCGATCCTGGCCAGCTTGGTCGTCACATGATCGCGGAACCGGTCACTCACACTGGTGTGCCGTCCCTTGACGATGATGTCCACTCAAAGGCCCCCCTTCGTCTCGACTGCGAGGAGGGCACCCGTCCGGCCGACCTGGTCTTCGTCCCCACATCCGCCTGCTGAGGGGTTCGCGGCTCTGTGGCCACTACTGCCCTTCTCTTCTGACGGAGGACATCTGGACCTCCGGGAAGGCAGGACTTACCTCTAAGCCGCACCGTGATCGGTCGACGAAGAGTCGCCTTACGTGGGCCGTTTCGCCTGCGGCTGGCATCGGCTAGCCAGTCCGGTCCCCTTACGGGGGTCGGTCCGGCGCAACCACGGACCCGAACGGGTGCCATGCTCGAACGCTAGTCCCTACCGGCGCGAATGTCAGCCGCGGGATCGACCGAAGGATCACTATGAGTGATTCGGTGGCGAGAATGAGAACATCCACCGACCGCGCGTTGACCATGCTGGGACCCGTTCCGCGAAGGGTTCTCACGTCGAGTCGGCAGGTGACGCAGTGGTATGGGACAGCAAGATGTGACCGACCGGACATGCTCATGATTTGACCCTGTCATTACCCTGCGTAATCCTCGCAGTTGTCTCGAATCCGGGCGTGTCGCGCGCGCCTCGGCGTGGCGGCCAGCGTGACGGCGAGCGGCACGGACGCCCCCTCGCCGCGCAGCGTCCGCGCCGCCTCGGCCAGCGTGGCGCCGGTGGTGACGATGTCGTCCAGGAGGACCACGACGGCCCCGGGCGAGCCCTGGAGGCGACGCTCGAAGGCGCGGGGCCCGCGCCGGAGGACAAGTGCCCCGGCGAGGTTGTCGGCCCTCTGGGATGCGCTCAGGCCCGCCTGGTCGCGCACCCGCCCGGCCTGCGCCAGGACGGGCGCCGCCACGGCCGGCCACCCCCGCGCCCGCAGGGCCCGCGCCGCCAGCGCGGCCAGGCGCCGGACCGGGTCGTGCCCGCGCCGCCGCACCGACCGGCGCGAGCTCGGGACGGGCACGAGGACCAGCGGCGTGCCGGACGGGAGGCCGCGGGCGGCGAGCGCCGCGAGCAGCGTGGAGACCAGGCAGGCCGCGAGCGCGGGCGCCAGCGCGGTGCGGCCCCGCTCTTTGTAGTCCAGCACGACGCGGCGGACGGCGCCCTCGTAGCGGGCGGCCGACCAGCAGTCGGGAAGCCCGGGAGGCGGCGGGCTCGGCGGCCGGGGGACGGGGTCGCCGAGCAGCTCGGCGGCGCACAGGCCGCACACGGCGGCGCCCGGCCGCGCGCATCCGGCGCAACGGCGGGACGAGATCAGGTCGAGGAGGGCGGTCAGCACCCGCCCACCATGAGGCCCGGCACCGACGGCGCCGGGCGTCCTGCCGCGGCCGTCCACAGGCGCCCACGCCGAACCGGTGCGAAACGCCCGCCGTCCACAGGCCGCGGCGGCCGTCCACAGGACCACAGGCCGCGGCGACGCCGCGGAAGGCCACACGGGCACGGACGGCCCGCTGGAGCGGGAGCCGATGTCCCCCGCCGGCCCCGCAGTCATGCTCGGGCGGTCAGCCGAGGGGGTAGGCCGGGGGGTCGGCGCCGTCCTTGACCAAGGTGGTCCACTGGCTCTTCTGGGTGTTCCAGACCATGATCTCGCCGTTGGCCGTCCCGGCGAGGATGGGGGCCGGGTCGGGGGCCGCGGCGATGCTCTCGATGCGCCCGGCGGCCTTGGGCGTCTCCACCCGCACGCCCTGCGTGACCGACCATGTGCGCAGCTCGCGGTCGGCCTTGCTCATCATCAGCACGAGCAGCGTGTCGGCGTCCCGCCAGGCGATGTCGATGATCCGCTGGCCCTCGTTCGCCGGCACGAGCGGCCGCAGGTTCTGGATCTTGCCCTCGTGCCGGTTGACGGAGCCGACGAGCACGCGCTCGCCGTGCCCGTCGTCGGCGATGACGGCCACCCGGGCGCCGTCGCGCGCCACGCGGAAGGCACGCACGTCGCTGTTCTCCAGGAGGGGAGCGCTCACCGGGATCTGCCGCGTGGCGTCGTGCGCCCTGAGCACCTGCGACTTGCGCGGCCCCTGCCGGACGACCGACCACAGATCGCCGTAGCGGTCCCAGGACGGCGGCGTGAGGTGCGCCCCTTCGATCCAGCGCTGCCACTGGCTGCCGGGGTTGATGCCGCTGACGTAGACGCCGCCGGCCTTCTCAAGCGCCGCGACCTTGACCGCCTGGTCGCTGGACACCGCCAGATGGCTGAACTGCCGCGTCCCGACCTGGCCGACGCCGACCACCACGGGGTTGCCGCTGTCTTCGTCCAGCCGGTGCAGCCTGCCCTGCTGCAGGTAGTAGGCCTGCGGCTGGGCGAGCACGTCGGGGTCGAAGTGGTCGTAGTCGCGCGGGTCGATGATGAACGGCCCACCGGGGAACTGCTCGCCGTTGACCCGCACCTCGATGCGCCGCGACTCGGTCAGCGGTTTCAGCGTCCAGGCGAGCTGGGCCGCCAGCGCCTCGCCTCTGACCTCGGCCGGCGCGGCGTCGACCACGCCGTAGGTGAAGTCGACCACGACCGTGTCGTTCTCCACGGACACGTTGTTGACATCGACGTTCGGCCCGAACGCGGACTCCACGGCGCCTCTGAGCGGCGCCGTCGGGCCGAGGAGCAGCCGGTGGACCAGCGACTTGGCCAGCCCTTCGCTGGGGTTGATCGGCACGCGCACCTGGTCGGCCACCAGGCCGATCGCCTGGTAGGCCGCGAAGTACAGGTTGAAGGAGCGGTAGGAGCGCTTGAAGTCGTCGTCGGTCAGCCACAGCCCCGAGGGCGCCGAGGAGATGCGCCACTCGTCCTGCACCTTGACCAGCGTGAACTCGCGGTCGAACTCGCCGCTCGCGGCGGTGTCGGTCGGCACGTAGTGCCCGTCGCCGTCGAGCGTGCCGAGGACGGTGCCCTTCAGCGTCACGCGGGACTGCTGGAGGTCCACCCTCGGGGGGTCGAGGCCGAGGGAGCCGTCGTACACGGTGACCGAGTCGAAGGGGCTCCAGGTGCGCTGGGCCTCCCCGGTGAGGTACTCGCGGGCCTTGGAGCGCAGCGGGTCGTCGAAGCTCGCCGCCGCGGCCAGGAAGCCGGTGACGATCTCCAGCGGCGTGCCCTTCGGCTTGGGCGACTCGGGCAGGATGCGCACATAGGGCTGGCTGAGTGCGTCTCCGCCGCGCCCGCCGCCCGCCGCGAAGACGTTGCCGCCGGTCGGCACGGTCGAGCAGGCCGCCGTGAGCGCCATGAGCATCGCCGCCACGGCCACCGCCACGCCCCGCGGCAGCGTCCTGGCCGCGGTCGTCCTAGTCGTCACCGTCCTAGTCGTCACCGTCCTAGTCGTCACCGTCCTAGTCGTCACCGTCCTAGTCGTCACCGTCCTAGTCGCCATCGAAGGCTCCCTCGATGGCCGGGGAGAGGACGGGCGTGGCCTGGCCTCTCCAGGTGCGCCGCATCTCGATCTCGGGCGGGACCAGGGGCAGCGGCGACCCGCGCAGATCGGCCCCGGCCTGCCGGGGCAGCGACAGCCGGAACTGCGACCCCTCGCCCGGCATGCCCCACGCCTGCAGCCAGCCGCCGTGCAGGATGGCGTCCTCGCGGGAGATCGCCAGGCCGAGGCCCGTGCCGCCGATGGTGCGCGCCCGGGAGGGATCGGCGCGCCAGAACCGGTCGAAGACCATGTTCTCCTCGCCCGGCTTGAGCCCCACGCCGTGGTCGCGCACGGCCACGGCCACGGCGTCGCGGTCGCCGCCGAGGGTGACCACGATGTCGCGGCCCTCGCCGTGCTCGATGGCGTTGAACAGCAGGTTGCGCAGTATGCGCTCGACCCTGCGGCTGTCGACCTCGGCCATGCACGGCTCGTTGGGCAGCCGCAGGTCGAGCCGGGTGGCCTTGCGCTCGGCGAGCGGCTGGGAGTCGCCCACCGCCCTGAGCACGACGTCGCGCATGTCGACCGAGTCGATGTCGAGCGTCGCGGCGCCCGCGTCGTACCGGCTGATCTCCAGCAGGTCGGCCAGCATCGACTCGAACCGTTCGAGCTGGTTCTGCATGAGCTCCGCCGAGCGGGCGGCGGCCGGCTCGAAGTCCTCGCGGCTCTCGTACAGCAGGTCGGCCGCCATGCGGACGGTGGTCAGCGGCGTGCGCAACTCGTGCGAGACGTCGGAGACGAACTGCCGCTGCACCTGTGAGAGCTCCTCAAGCTGGTGGATCTTCAACGCCAGGGTGGAGGCCATCTCGTTGAAGGAGGCGGCCAGGCGGGCCAGGTCGTCCTCGCCGCGCACCCTGAGCCGTTCCTCCAGCCGGCCGGCGGCCAGGCGCTCGGCGGCCTGGCGGGTGAGCCGGACCGGGGTGACCACCTGGCGGGTGACCAGCGAGGCGACGGCCGCGAGCAGCAGCACCAGGGCCACGCTGACCACGATCAGCCACTGCTGGACCTGGGACAGGGTGTTGACGTCGTCGTCGAGCGGGAAGAAGTGGTAGACCTCGTAGTCGCCGTCGACGTTCGGCACCATGGCGCCGATGGCCAGCGCGGGCGTCGGCTGCGGGCTTCCCTGGTAGTACATCGAGGTGTACTGCGCCTGCGGCCCGTTCTTGGCCGTCCGCACGGCGTCGCGCAGCTTCTGGGTGACGCTTCTCTGGTCGATGTCGCCCGTGCCGCGCCCTTCGCCGACGCGGTAGCCGCTGAGGATCACGACGCTGTAGCGCGCGTCGGCCCGGCGGGCGAGCGCGTCCGCCGCCTGGTCGACCGGGTTCTTGATCGCGTTGTCGGGGTCGTCGCTCTGCGTCGCCGTCGGCTGTTTGGCGGTGGTGACCTGCGCCTGGGCGAGATAACCCGCCACGGTGGTGACGTTGGCCTGGGCCTCGGCGGTCGCCGTCTGCTTGCGCCCGTCCAGCACCGCCGTCTTGATCATGGACAGCAGGAAGACGCCGAGCACCACCACGACGGTCATCGAGATGACCAGCGTGCTGGTGACGACGCGGAGCTGCAGCGAGCGGCGCCACACGCGGCGCACCCGCCCCGCTGCGCGCCGGGCCCGCCGGCGGACGCCGCGCACTATCTGGCGCGGGGTCCGCCGGGTCTTCTTCTTGGGCTTTGGCCGGCCCTGGGAAGGGCGGGCGACACCGGAAGAGGAGGTGGGGAGGGCCATGGGTTGTCCCTGGTCACGGCGGGGCGGCGGCGGGCGCCGCCTACGCCGGGCCCGCCTTGTAACCGACGCCGCGGACGGTCACCACGATCTCGGGGTGCTCGGGATCCTTCTCGATCTTGGCGCGGAGCCGCTGCACGTGCACGTTGACCAGCCGGGTGTCGGCCGCGTGGCGGTACCCCCAGACCTGTTCGAGCAGCACCTCGCGGGTGAACACCTGGCGCGGCTTGCGTGCGAGCGCGACCAGCAGGTCGAACTCGAGCGGGGTGAGGTTGACGGTCTCTTCGTCGCGCTTGACCGAGTGGCCGGCGACGTCGATGGTGATGTCGCCGATCTGCAGCACCTCGGGCGTCGGCTCGTCGGTGCGGCGCAGCCTGGCCCGCACCCGGGCCACGAGCTCCTTGGGCTTGAACGGCTTGACGATGTAGTCGTCCGCGCCGGACTCGAGCCCGAGCACCACGTCTATGGTGTCGCTCTTGGCGGTGAGCATGACGATCGGCACCCCGGACTCGGCGCGGATGCGGCGGCACACGTCGATGCCGTCGGCGCCGGGCAGCATCAGGTCGAGCAGCACCAGATCGGGTCTGGTGTCGCGGAACGCGTCCAGCGCCTTGTCGCCGTCGGAGACGAACGACGGCTCGAAGCCCTCCCCCCGAAGGACAATGCCGAGCATCTCGGCGAGAGCGGCGTCGTCATCGACGACCAGCACGCGTCCTTTCATGGCCCCTCATTCGTTCTGCGCAGTATGGAGGTGGAGGCGAAAGCCGTACGACCGACCGAAGGCTACCTGTGACCTACCCCTGGGTGATAAACGACCGAACAATAGCCCCGCCGAGGTCCGAATTTTAGGCGCACGTTACGGAACCCGCCAATGATCTGGCTCGATGGGCTCGTGGCGTGGCGTGGCGGGCACCCGACGGGCGTCGCACACAAGTCTGCGCCAAACAGGTCGTATTCGGCCATCCGGGCGGCCGATCGCTCGGCCTGGCACCACGCGGGTGCGTGCGACATGCCAGGATTGGGATATGTCAGACGGTCCCGGCTCCGCGCCCGGCATGCCGCCCCAAGGTTGGGCGCAGAATCAGCCTCCGCCGTACGTCCCCCCGGAGCAGACGTCGTGGACCGCCCCTGGCGCGCCGAACCCGCCCGCCGACGAGGCCCCCTCAGGCCCGGCCGCGGCGCCGCCCGCCGGGCAGGACGCCCCGCCGCGGCAGGACGGGCAGCCGTACGCTCCTCCCTCTCCGCAGGCGCATGGGCAGGGGCAGGCGCCGTACGCGCCGCCGTCCTCCCAGGGGCAGCCGTACGCGCAGGGCCCGTCCGGGCCGTACGACCAGAACCCGTCCGGACCGTACGGTCAGGGCCCGTCCGGGCCGTACGGCGGGCACGCCCCCTACGGGCAGCCGCCGCCCGGGTACGGCGGGCCGTACGGCTTCCGGCCGCCGCCGCAGGCCATGCGCCCCGGCATCATCCCGCTCCGCCCGCTGGCGCTCGGCGACATCCTGGACGGCACGATCAAGCTGATCCGGTCGAACCCCAAGGCCACGCTCGGCCTGTCGGCGATCGCCGCCGCCATCGGCACGCTGCCGCTGGCGATCGGGCAGTCGGCCTACTACAACTCCATCGGCGGGCTCATCACCGACCCCGACGCCGTCAGCCAGGGTGACGAGCTGCCGATGGGCGGGCTCATCGCCCAGCTCGGCGGCGCGCTGCTGACGGTGGTCATTCAGTTCGTGCTGGTCACCGTGCTGACCGGCATCCTGACCCGGGTGCTCGGAAGGGCGGTCTTCGGCGGCCGCATCACCATCGGCGAGGCCTGGCGGCTCACCCGGTCGCGCCTTCCCGCGCTGTTCGGCGTCGCCCTGCTCACCGGCCTGCTCGCGTTGCTGCCGCTCGTCGTGCTGGTGCTCCTCGTGGTGTTCGTCGCGAGCGCCGCCTCGGACGTCGTCCTCACGATCGCCGTGTCGCTGCTGCTCCTCGCCGCCTACGTCGCCTACATCCTCGCGCTCAACGCGCGCTTCTCCCTGGCGTCGGCGACGATCGTGCTGGAGCGGCGCTCCGTCATCGACGCGATGCGACGGTCGTGGCGGCTGGTCGGCACGGGCTTCTGGCGCGTGCTGGGCATCCTGCTGCTGACCCAGCTGCTGGCCGGCATGCTGGGCTACATCCTGTCGTTGCCGGTCACCGTCATCAGCCTCGTCGTGTCGTTCGGCGGGCAGGGAAGCGTCGTGGCCGCCGTGATCACCACGATCCTGCTCACGGTCGGCGGCATCCTGAGCTCGATGATCACCTATCCCATCCAGGCGGGCGTCAACGGCCTGCTGTACACCGACCTGCGCATGCGCGCCGAGGCGTTCGACCTGGTGCTGCAGACCGCCGCGATCGAGCAGCAGCGCCTGGGCTGGGTGCCGTCCACCGCCGACGAGCTGTGGCACCCCTCGCACGCCGCCGGCGGCGCCGGTCCGAACGTCCCCGGCCACGGCATGGCGCCGTGACCGCCGCCGCGGGCTTCGGCGCGGTGGCGACCGGTGCGGGGGTCACGGCGGTGGCGCTGGACGACATCGGGCGCGAGGAGGCCCGGCGCAGGGCCATCGAAGAGCTCATCAAGCCCGAATACCAGCAGGAGTCGCTGTTCGAGCGTCTCTACCGGATGTTCCAGGAGTTCATCGACAAGCTGATCGACAGCGCGCCCGGCGGGGTGCCGGGTGGCGTCCTGGCGCTGATCGTCGTCCTCCTCGTCGTCGCCGCGCTCGTCGTCCTCATCGTCTGGCAGGCCCGCAAGGCCACCGGCGCCCGCCGCGCGGCGGCCGAGGGCATGTTCGGGCCCAAGGCGCGCACCGCCGAGGAGCACCGCGCCGAGGCCGAGCGCCTCGCCGGCGAGTCGCGCTGGGCCGAGGCCATCCAAGAGCGGCTGCGCGCGATCGCGCGCGACCTGGAGGACCGGGCCATCGTGGCGCCGCAGCCGGGACGCACGGCAGACGAGCTGGCCGCGTCGGCCGGACGCGAACTTCCCTCCCTCGCGCCCGCGCTGGCCGCCGCCGCCCGGCTGTTCGACGACGTCACCTACGGCCAGGCGCCCGGCACCGCCGAGGGGTACCGGTCGATGTCCGACCTCGACGCCGGCGTCGCGGCGGTCCGTCCCGCCGCCGTGGCCGCCGCGGGGGCGTCATGACCCTCGCCGCGCCCGAGCGGGACGCCGCGCCACCCGGAGCCGGCGGCGCCACCTCCGCCTCCACCTCGCCCACGGCGCGCGGCATGTGGCGCAGCGGCCGCGGCATGGTGCTGCTCGGCGTCCTCGTGGTGCTGGTCGCCGCCGTCGCCGCGCTGTTCACCGGCACCTCGACGGAGGGCCGCAGGCTCGACCCCGCCGACACGTCGCTGACCGGCGGCAAGGCGCTCGCCCAGATCCTGCGCGGGCGCGGCGTGCGGGTCGAGCGGGTGTCCACCGTGGACGAGGTCGTGCGGCTGGACGGCCCCGGCAGCAGGATCCTGGTGTCGGACACCTCGTTCCTGACCGGCGACGACATCTCGCGGCTGTCGCGCACCCAGGCGCACCGGCTCATCTTGGGCGCGGTGGAGGGCCTCTCCGAGCTGGCCCCCGGCGTGAGCCGCGCGGGCGACGCCGCGACGCGTTCCCGCGAGCCCCGGTGCGCGTTCCCCGCCGCCGTCCGGGCGGGCAGCGCCTACCTGGGCGGCACGCTGTTCACCGTGCCGCCCTGGTCGATCGGCTGTTACACCGGCGACGACGGCGCGAGCCTGGTGCACTCGCCGGGCACCCGTTCGGTGACCGTGCTCGGGGACGACTCGCTCATGACCAACCAGCGGCTCGCCGAGGACGGCAACGCCGCGCTGGCGATCAACCTCGCGGGGGCCCAGCCCGTGCTCATCTGGCTGGTCGCGCCCGACCTGCCGCAGGTCGTCCCCGGGTCCGGGAAGGCGAGCGCCGCCGACCTCATCCCGGAGGGCGTCCCCTGGGCGGTGGTGCAGCTCGGCGTCGCGCTCGCGGTGGTGGCGTTCTGGCGGGGCCGCCGCCTCGGGCCCGTCGTGGTCGAGCGGCTGCCGGTGGTCGTCCGCGCGGCCGAGACCGTCGAGGGCCGCGGCCGCCTCTACCGCGCCCGCCATGCCCGCGACCGCGCGTCGGCCACGCTGCGCGCCGCGTGCGTCTCGCGGCTCGTCCCGCGGCTCGGGCTGTCCGCGGAGGCGACGCCGGGCGAGATCGTCGCCGCGACCGCGCTGCGAACCGGGCAAGATGCGGTCTGGGTCGGTTCAGTGATGTACGGCCCGGTACCGACCGACGACGCCGGGCTCATCGCCTTGGCGGGCCACCTCGACACCCTGGAAAGGCAGGTACGAGAGCAGTGACCACACCTCCGCCCGGAGCCCCAATGAGCGGACCCCCCGGTCACCCCTGGCCCGCGACGCCTCCCGCCACGTCCGCTCCCGCGAACGCTCCGGCCACGTCCGCGCCGCCGGCCCCGTCCGCTCCGGGCGCGTCCGCCCCGTCAGGGCCGGTCGGCGGTCAGCCCGCGCACGACGGCGGCGGCGAGCTCACGCGGCCCGTCGGCGCGCACGCGCGCGGCCCCGGCGACCAGGCCAGGGAGGCGCTCGGCGCGTTGCGCGCCGAGGTGGGCAAGGCGGTGGTGGGGCAGGACGCCGTGGTCACCGGCCTGGTCATCGCCCTGCTGTGCCGGGGTCACGTGCTGCTGGAAGGCGTACCGGGCGTCGCCAAGACGCTCCTGGTGCGCACGCTGTCCGCCACGCTGGCCCTCGGCTCCAAGCGGGTGCAGTTCACCCCGGACCTCATGCCGGGCGACGTCACCGGCTCGCTCGTCTACGACGCCAAAACGGCGGAGTTCGCCTTCCGCGAAGGGCCGATCTTCACCAACCTGCTGCTCGCCGACGAGATCAACCGGACGCCGCCGAAGACCCAGGCCGCGCTGCTGGAGGCCATGGAGGAGCGGCAGGTCAGCGTCGACGGCTCGCCGATGCCGCTGCCCGACCCGTTCGTGGTGGTCGCCACGCAGAACCCCATCGAGTACGAGGGCACCTACCAGCTTCCCGAGGCGCAGCTCGACCGGTTCCTGCTCAAGCTCACCGTGCCGCTGCCGCCCCGCGACCAGGAGATCGCGGTGCTCGAACGGCACGCGCTCGGCTTCGACCCCAAGGACCTCTCGCACGTCAAGCAGGTGGCCTCCGCAGCCGACCTGGCCGCGGGACGCGCCGAGGTCGCCAAACTGCACGTCGCGCCCGAGGTCCTCGGGTACATCGTCGACCTCGCGCGGGCGACGCGCATGTCGCCGTCGCTGCAGCTCGGCGTGTCCCCGCGCGGCGCCACGGCGTTGCTGGCCGCGTCCCGCGCGTGGGCCTGGCTGTCCGGACGCTCGTACGTCACGCCGGACGACGTGAAGGCGCTGGCCAAGCCCGCGCTGCGGCACCGCGTGCAGCTGCGCCCGGAGGCCGAGCTGGAGGGGGCGACGCCGGACGGCCTGCTCGACGGCGTCCTGGCGTCGGTCCCGGTCCCCCGCTGATGGCGCTCACCGGCCGCGCCGGGCTCATCGCTGCGCTCGCCGCCGTCGGCGTGATCTTCGCGCCCCGGCCCGGCTACGCCGTGCTCGGGCTGCTGCTGGTGCTCGCCGCGCTGGTCACGGTGGACCTGCTGCTCGCGGGGAGCGTCCGCCCGCTGCGCTTCCGCCGCGGCGGCGAGCGCCTCGTACGGCTGGGCGAGTCGGTGACCGTGGAGCTCATCGTGGAGAACCCGGGCCGCCGCCGCGTCCGGGGCACGCTGCGGGACGCGTGGCCGCCGTCGGCCGGGGCCGCGCCCCGTCATCTGCGCGTGGACGTTCCCGCCGGTGAGCGGCGCCGTCTGACGACGACGCTGACGCCCGCACGGCGCGGCGACCGGGAGGCCGTCACGGTGACGGTGCGCTCGCTCGGCCCGCTCGGCGTCGCCGCGCGCCAGGGCTCGCACAAGGTGCCGTGGTCGGTGCGCGTGCTGCCTCCCTTCCTCAGCCGCAAGCACCTGCCCGCGAAGCTGTCCAAGCTGCGCGAGCTGGAAGGGCAGCATCCCGCGCTGGTGCGCGGCCAGGGCACCGAGTTCGACTCCCTGCGCGAGTACGTCCCCGGCGACGACGTGCGTTCGATCGACTGGCGTGCCACGGCGCGCCGTTCGGACGTCGTCGTGCGCACCTGGCGCCCCGAACGCGACCGGCGGGTGCTGATCGTCCTGGACACCGGCCGCACGTCCGCCGGCCGCGTGGGCGTCTCACCACTCCCCACGGCGAACAGCGGCCCCCCGAATGGCCGCCGGTCCGACGACCGCGCCCCGAGTGGCCGCCGCTCCGACGACCGCGCCCCGGCACGGCCTCAGGGGGATGCGGGCCACGCGGCGTCCTCCGGGATGCGCGGTGACCCGGGGTGGCCCCGCCTCGACTGGTCGATGGACGCGGCGCTGCTGCTGGCCGCGCTCGCGACCCGGGCCGGCGACCGCGTCGACTTCCTCGCCCACGACCGCACCGTGCGGGCATGGACGTCGGGCGCCTCCCGCACCGACTCGCTGGCCACCCTGGTCAACGTGATGGCCCCCATCGAGGCCGAGCTGGTGGAGGCCGATTCGGCGAGCATGGTGGCGGCCGTGCTGTCGCGCGCCAAGCGGCGCTGCCTGGTCGTCCTGCTGACCGACCTCAACCCGGCGGCCATGGACGAGGGCCTGCTGCCGGTGCTCCCGCAGCTGGCCTCGCGCCACCTGGTGCTGGTCGCGGCGGTCGCCGACCCGCGCGTCGCCGAGATGGCGGCCGGGCGCGGCACGGCCGAACTGGTGTACGACGCGGCGGCGGCCGAGCACCTGCGCGGCCAGCGCGCCCGGCTCACCGCCATGCTGCGCCGCCAGGGCTGCGAAGTGGTCGACGCAACCCCCGACGACCTCGCTCCCGCCCTCGCCGACGCCTACCTCTCCCTCAAGGCCGCCGGCCGCCTCTGACAGCGGCCGCGGCGGCGGACCGAGCCCGAGGGGTGTCGGATCGCCCAGGGCGCGGGCTCAGCCGCACACGTCGGTGTAGCCGACCTCGCTGACCTGGCGCCGCCACTCCTGCGGCGCGGGCCTGCCCCCGGCCCGGGCGCAGACCTCCGACGCGATCCGGTCGCCGTCGAGGGGATGCCTCCTGACCACCCCGTCGGGCGTGGCGGTGACGAGCGTGCGGCCGTCCTCGCCGAAGGCCAGCGACGCCTGCCCTCCGAAGCCCTCTTCGGTGAGACCGTCGGAGACCAGTCCCAGCGGCAGGCGGCTGGACACGTCCCACAGCCTCACCCTGTCACCTGACCCGTACGTGGCGATCGTGCGGCCGTCGGGGGACCACACGGCGGTCGCGATCGCGCCTTCGCTCTCCTCCGGGAACGCCTGCCCGGTAGGCGCGCGGAAGCCCGCGTCCCAGACCGACAGCCGGGCCGTCTCCGCGGCTATGGCGACGCGACGACCGTCCGGGCTGAACGCGTACGGCCCGGACGCCAGGCTTCCCGTCCCGCCGGGCCGCGAGAGCGGGGTGCGCTTGGCCGGATCGACGAGCGAGAGCTCGGCGTCGACCGCCGCCACCAGCAACTTTCCATCCGGGCGGTAGGCCATGTGCGCCGATCCTGTCGCCTCTGGCACGACGACGGCCCGCCTGCGGCGCAGGTCCCACAGCTCGAGCGGCCCGGCGGGTCCCAGGTGGTCCGGCGCGACCGCGAGCGTGGCGCCGTCCGGGCTGAACGCCAGACCGGAGACGCCCTGGGCCTCGCGGTCCGCCACCGGGAAGGTGGTGGTCACGGACCCGTCGGAGGTGTCCACGATCACCACGCCGGGCCGCGCCGCCGCGGAGGCCGTGCCGACGGGGCGACGAGCACCGGAGAACTCTGTGGGACCTGTGGGCGTTTTGGAGACCTTGGCCGTCTCGGGGGCGCTGGGCGCGCCGAGGTGGACGAATCCTCCGATGGCCAGCCTGCCGTCCCGGCCGAAGGCCAGGGCGGGAAGCGAATACGACGGGTTCTCCAGCCTGACAGGGCGGCCGAGCGTGCGGCCGGCGCGAACGTCCCACAGCCGTACGGCGTCGCCGTCGTACAGGGCCAGCACCCGGCCTCCCGGCCCGAGCAGGGCCTTGCCGCCCTCATTCGACCCGGGCACCACCGGCCGGTCGAGCAGCGGTGCCATGTCCAGCGTGGTCACCGCGCCGAAGGACGACAGCACCCGCAGAGCGTGATCGGCCTCGTCGAACCACAGGTCACCGATCTCCACGTTCAGCTTCCGCTGCGCGACGATCTGACCGTCCGCGAGCCGCAGGACGAGCAGGTCGCGAGGCCCCCACAACGCCGCGAAGCGGTCGCCGTACCCGAAGGCGATGTCGTCGCCCACCGGCCCGGCGCCGTCGGCCTTCAGCGGGGCGCCCGAGCGCGCCTGGCGCAGCAGCAGCTTCACGCCGCCACCCAGCGCGGGGAGGCTCGCGGTGACGGCCAGCGCACGGCCGTCCTGAGTGAACCGGACGTCCTTGACGTTCTTCTTCCTGGGGAGCCAGTCCGCCGGGATGCGGCGTCCCGCCTTCAGGTCCCACAGCTCCGCCCGGCCCGTGCCGGTCGAATGGACGACCCCCAGAGTGCCGTCGGCGTTCACGGCGTCCACGCCCGCGCCCGAACCGGTGCGGATCTTCTCGTGCCGCGTGAGGTCCCACCACCCCACCGCCACGGTGGGGTCGCGGTCCTCGGGTACGGCGAGCAGGCGCCCGGTGGGATCGAACCGCAGAGAGGCGCCGTGCGTGGGGGGCGCTCCGGCGGCGAAGCGGTCCCCGATCGCCGTACCAGTGGCGAGGTCCCACAGGCGCACGCCGCCGTCGTCCTGCAGCGCCAGGACCTTCCCGTCGGGACGCAGCGCCGCCTTCACCACCGACGTGCCGACGCCGGAGAAGCGGCGGGCCACCCTGTGGGCGCGCACGTCCCAGACCGTCACCTGACCGGCGCGGACGGCCACCAGCGTGCGCCCGCCGGGACCGCACGCGTACACCGTCCCGGCGGTGACGTCGGGGTCGGTGAAAGAGTCGATCACGAATTGGGACCGCGAGTCGTGCAGGGCGCCGATTGACTGGGGTAGTCCCGGAGCGAGCCGGAAGGCCGCCACGCTCATGAGCATCGCCAGCCGCGGATCGCGTTGCCGCAGGTCGGCGGCGCGCAGGGCGAGCGATCGGGCGCTCGCGTCGTCGCGCTCGCGGTTGGCGACGCGGCGCAGGTACTCGGCGAGGCCGCCGCCCGCGAGCGCGAGGACGAGCAGGACGGCGAGCGCCGCCGCGAGCATGCCGCGACGCCGGGACGTCCGCCTGGCCAGGGTCGCGGCGGCCTCCAGGTACTCGCTTTCCAGCGGGATCAGCGTGACGTGCCGGCGTTCGGCCGCCGCCCAGCGGAGCGCCCGGTCCAAGCTGGACCCGTGCAGCAGGTCGCCGGGTTTGCGGCCGAGGCGGTCCCAGGCCCGGGCGGCCTCGGTGAGCCGCCGGTGGACGGGCAGGCCGTCGCGGTCTTCTGCCACCCACTCACGCAGCCTCGGCCATGCCTGGATCAGCGCCGGGTGGGCCAGCGTGAACGCGGTACCGGTCTCGACGACGAGCCCGGCGGCGCCGTACACGCCGAGCAGCGACGCGGCCGGGCCGTCGCCGGAGACGCCGAGCAGTTCCTCGCGCGGGACGTGCCTGATCGTCTCCTGGCCGTCCTCCGAGGCGCCGACCATCCGCAGGAACACCTCCGGCGCGACGGCGCGCTCTCCCTCGGAGAGCTCCTGGTAGAGCTCCTCGGCGAGCGTCCCGAGGTCCGGCGCGGCGGCGGACGCGGCGTCCGGTGGCCGCACCCCGGCCGCGACGACACCACCGTCCGCGAGCAGTGGGTCCCCGTCCGGGCCGTCTGCCGCCCCGTCCCTCCCAGAGGCGGGCCGGGCACCGCCACCCGCGTCCCCCGAGCCGGACGGGCCGCCCGTACCGGACGTGACGCCCATGCCACCCAGCAGGGTCAGCAGGAGAGCACGCGCCGAGGGCCGCGCCTCCGCCTCGCGCACCAGCGCGCCTGCCACCGCGCTCCTGAGCGGCTCGGCCAGGACGCCGACGTCGGGCCGGAAGTCCAGCACCTTCGTGACGACGGCGAACGGATCCCGCTCGGGGACGGCGTCGTGGCCGGTCGCGGCGAACAGGACGGTCAACCCGAAGGCCCAGATGTCGGCGGCGTCCGAGGCCTCGCGCCCGGCGAAGAGCTCGGGAGCCATGTAGTTCGGCGTGCCCATGATCGGACCGGTGGTCGTTCCCGGGGCCCCGAGCTGCCGGGCCACCCCGAAGTCGATCACTCGGGGCCCGTCGGGGCCGAGGATGATGTTGTCCGGTTTGAGGTCGCGATGGACGATCCCGACCTGGTGGATGGCCGTGAGCGCCGTGGCGACACCGATGGCGAGCCGCAGCAGCAGATCCCCTTCGTACGGGCCTGTCCGGTCGATCACCTGGCGCAGGTTCGGCCCGGGAACGTACTCGCTGACGATGAAGGGCGCGGAGACGTCGGTCCTCGCCTCGAGCACCCTGGCCGTGCAGAACGACGCCACCCGCTGGGCCGCCGCCGCCTCCTTGGCCAGCCGGGCGCGCGAGGCGGGGTCGTCCAGCCGGGGCACCTTGACCGCGACGCGCTCTCCCTCCTCGCCGTAGGCCTCGTAGACGACTCCCTGGCCGCCCGCGCCGAGCCGTCCCGCCAGCCAGTAGCCGCCCAGCCGCTGCGGATCGGAGGGGGTGAGCGGCGACAGGGCCATCGGATCCTCCCGTGGTATATGAAGGCTTTGCGGTTACTGGACGTCTGACGCGCCTCACCCGGAGAGTGTCATGCAATTTCGGATCATGGGGCCGTTACAGGTACAGGACGGCGCGCGGGACCGTACCCCGACGGCTCCCAAGCACCGGGACCTCCTGGCGGTCTTCGTCCTGAACGCGCGGCGCCCCATGACGCTCGCCCGGCTGCGGGACCTGCTGTGGCCGCGTGAGGACGGCGACCGGTCCGACTCCCTGCTCCGGGGCTACATCGGCCGGCTCCGGCAGTTGGTCGGCAAGGACGTGATCACGACCACGTCCGGCACGTACACGCTGGCGATCGAAGAGGACCGGGTCGACGTCCACCGTTTCCGGCGGCTCGTGGAGCGAGGGCTGCGCGCCGCGCGGGATGGCCTGGACGACCAGGCCCGATCCCACCTGCGCGAGGCGCTCGACCTGTGGCGGGGGCCCGTCCTTGAGGACGTCGACCCCGACGGGCACCGATGGGTGGAGACCGCGGCCCTCCGCGAGGAGTTGGAAGAGCTCCGCCTGCTCGCCGTCGAGCGGAGCGCCGACCTCGACCTGAAGGCCGGCCACCACCGCGAGCTCGTCCCCGGCCTGCGGCAGCTCACCAGATCGCATCCGATGTGGCAGCGCTTCCATGGGCAGTACATGCTCGCGCTCTACCGCAGCGGCCGCCGGGTGGAGGCGCTGGAGGCGTACGCCCTGCTGCGCGAGGCGCTCGACGAGGGGCACGCCCTCGAGCCCGACCCCGAGCTGCAACTCCTGTACCACCGGATGCTCCACGACGACGTCTCGCTGCACGTCTCCGCCGGGCCTCCCGTGCTGCTGCCCTACGACGTCGCCCACTTCACCGGCAGGCAGGACCTGCTGGAACGGCTCGACCGGCTGACCGCCGACCCGGCCGCGCCGGCCACGGTCGTCATCCACGGCCAAGCGGGCGCGGGCAAGTCGGCGCTCGCGGTGCACGCCGCCTGGCGCCGGCGCGACCGCTTCCCCGACGGCGTCTTCTACGCCGACCTTCGCGGCGACCACGGCCGGCCGGTCGACCCCGGCGCGGTCCTTTCCGACTTCCTGCGCTGGCTCGGCTGCCCGGCACAGGCCATGCCGGCCACGATCGAGCACCGCGTGCGGCTGTTCCGCGCTTACACCGCCGGCCGGCGGCTCCTGCTGCTGCTCGACAACGCCGCCGACGAGGCCCAGGTACGGCCGCTGCTGACCTCCTGCCCGACGTTCGTCACCAGCCGGTCCGCACTCGGCGGCCTCACCGACGCCGTGCGGCTCCCCGTGGACGTTCTCGGCGACGACGACGCGCTGGAGGTCCTGGTCGAACTGATCGGCTCCGAGCGCGCGTCCGCCGAACGCCCCGCCACGGTGAGGCTCGGTCGCATCTGCGGCGGCCTGCCGATCGCCCTGCGCATCGCCGGTGCCCGGCTCGCCGCGCGCCCGGCGTGGACGGTGGACCACCTCGTCGGGCTCCTCGACGACGAGCACCTGCGGCTCGACCTGCTGCACTCTGGCGACCAGACCGTGCGGAGCGTGTACTCGATCGGCTACCAGGGGCTGCCCGACAAGGCCCGGCGCATGCTGCGGATGCTCGGGGCGATCTCCGCGCCCGACTTCGCCGACTGGGTCGCCGCGCTCTTCGGCGACGAGGCCGAGACCCTGGTCGACGCGGGCCTGCTGGAGACGTACACGGTCGACGTGGCCGGCCAGGTCCGCTACCGGATGCACGACCTGACCCGGCTGTACGCGCGCGGGCAATTGATCGCCCAGAGCGGTGAGAACGCCGTTCGCGACACGCTCGCCGGGCTGCTGAGCGTCGTCATGACCAGAGTCCAGGCATCCCGGTTCCCCCTCCTCTCCGGCGGACCGGCCGACCACCACCTCGCGGCCACCCCCCTTCAGCCGCTCCCTGCCACCCCCCTTCAGGCCCTGTCAGGCGACCCTCTCCCCGGCCGGCCGGACCACCCCCGCTCGGCCCGCCCGGGCCCGCACTCGCGGACCTTCGTCACCACCGACATCCGGGACTCCGTGACCTGGCTGCTCGCCGAGCGCGACTTCCTCACCGGTCTCGTGGAGGACCTGTACAAGGCCAGGCTGTGGGACGGCGCCCGGCGGCTCGCCCACCTGCTCGTACCGTTCCTCGAACGCCACCGGTTCCTCGACGCCTGGCGCCACATCGGCGAGCTCGCCCTGGACGCGGCACGCCAGGCCGGCGACTCCCGCGCCGAGGCACTGGCGCTGCGCGACCTCGGCGACCTGCACCGGGCCGAGCACCGATGGGACCTCGCCCACGAGCGGCTCCGGCTCGCGCTCAGCATGTTCCTACGCGCGGGCGCCGCCAAGGACATCGCGCACACCAGGCGCCGGCTCGGCCAGGTCTTGCTGGAGCAGGGCAGGCCCGCGGACGCGGAGCGCAACCTCACCGCCTGCCTCACCACCTTCGACGGCCCGCCCTCCGGCGGCCGGCCCTCCGGCGGCGACACCGGTCCGGCGAACACCGGAGGACCGGCGGAGGCACACCGTCCAGAACCGGCGACGGACGCCGGAGGCGCGGCGGAGGCCCGCCACACGGCGGCGACAGCGGACGGCAGAGGGGCGGCGGAGGCGCACCGCGCGCTGGGCATCGTGTTGCACCGCACCGGCCGGCTGGACGAGGCGGCGGCGCACCTGTCCAAGGCGGTGTCCCTGCTGTCCAGCCTGCGCGACCGGCACGGGCAGGCGGACGCACTGCTCGACCTGGCCTCGGTGCGGATGTCGCAGCGGCTCGTCCCCGAGGCCAGGTCCCTTGGCCAAGAGGCACGGGGCATCGCCGTCCGGCTCGGCGACCGGCTCCTAGACGCCGGCGCGCTGGTCACCCTCGCCGAGGTCAACCTGGCCGAGGGCACCGTGGACCGGGCCGCGGAACTGGCCGGCGAGGCGCTTCCGATCTTCGAAAGTGTCGCGGACGACCGCGGCCGATCCAGAGCCCTGGACATTCTGCGCCGAGCGGGCGACCCTCACCGCTGACCCACCCGCGCCTTTGGTCCCTCGGCGGCGTCCACCGGGCATTCGCCGGGCGGCGGGCGAGCGGGCGGGTGCGGTGGGCCGTGGTGGAGTGAGCGGAAGCTCAACATTTCCTCAACACGGGCCGACCTACCTTCCTCTCACACCGGCACGAGAGAGGAACCCGACATGATCACCATCCCCACCCGTCTGCGCACCGGTATCGCCGCCCTCGCCCTCCTGGGCGCCGGCTCGGCGGTGACACTGGCCGTCACCCCGGCCGCCGACGCGGCCACGAGCCCCGGGACCACCACGATCACGCCTGCCGCCGCGCCCGCGCTCACCGGTGCGGCCAGAGGCACCGGCACGGCCGGGACGTCGGAGGCCGGCACGGCCGCGGCGACGAGCCGGGCCGCCGCAACCGCGCCCGCCGGCCTGCTGAAGAGCGTCCGGCGCAACTGCGGATGGGTCACCTGCTCCTGGTACATGTCCAAGAAGGTCACCAGGAACCTGAAGGACATGATGGGTCCCGGCACCACGTTCACGACCGGAGCCGCCTACATGATCTGCAGCAAGATCCCCCACCCCATGGGGATGGCGGTCTGCGCGGCGGCCATCCTCACCAAGGGCGCCTCGGCCGCCTACCACATCACGGCCGCCTCGAACCGGGGCGGATGCTTCGTCACCCGCGTCAACGCGGCGTACCTGGTCTCCGGCGTCCCCGTGCTCACGCTCGCCAAGGGGATCACCTTCGACGACGTCCCGCTCCGCAACAAGTACTGCGACGCCCGCTGACGACGAGCCGCCGGCGGGGGCCGGCAGCGGGAACCCGGAAGGCAGGGCAGGTGGCCACGGCCACCTGCCCTGCCGCCGTTTCGGCACCGGCCGTCGACAGCGGTGGCCGGTCAGAAGGCGAAGCCTCCCGGGCGGCCGTTGCGGTCGGCGAGCAGGCCGGCCAGCGTGGAGATCGCGATCTCCGGTGGCGTCCGAGAGCCGATGTTCAACCCGATCGGCCGGTGCACCCGGGCGACGTCCTCGGGCGGCACGCCGAGCGCGGCCAGCGCCGCCACGTGCGGCGCGGTGTGGCGAGGGCTGCCCATCACGCCGATCCACCGGCAGGGGTAGGCGAGCAGGTCGCGGAGCATCTCGCCCAGCTCAGGACGGTCGTGGTCGGTGAGCACCACGTCGACGCCGCCGTCCAGCCAGGACGGCACCTTGCTCACCACCTCGGCGCCGGGCACGCCCTCGGCCGCGACGCGCTCGGCCCGCTCGGGGTCCGGCTCCAGCAGGATGCCTCTGTACCCGATGTCGGCCCCGTACCGGAGCAGGTGGCCGGCGACCGGAGAGGCGAACACGGCGAGGAGGGTCCGCTCGTTCCCCTGGGACGCGCCGGCGGTCTCTGGCGCCGCCTCACCGTGCGCGACCGCGCAGGCGGGGTCCGTTCCGTGGTCGTGGTCATGGTCGTCATGCGAGTGGCCCATAGCCGCAGTCTCGCACCCGCCCCGCACCCCGCACAGCACCCGCCAAGGCCCGCCCCACCACCCGCCACAGCCTGACCGCGAACTCCCGGAGGGGCCATCACCGCGCTGATCGCTGACCTATCGTGTGACGCTGCGGAGCAAAGCAGGGGAAGGCGAGCGAGGAGCGACGTGCGGGACCTCGAAGGAGCGGCGTGCGGAAGCTGATGGTGCGGGCCTGGCGGGCACTTCGCCCCGTCCAGTGGCGGGTGCTGTGGTTCACCCACGCGAAGTTCATGGTCGGGGTCACCGGGGTCGTCCGCGACGCCGACGGCAGGGTGCTGCTGGTGAAGCACCGGTTCTGGCCGGAGGGCCGCCAGTGGGGGCTGCCCGGCGGCTACGCGAAGAAGTCCGAGACCTTCGAGGACACCCTCGTTCGCGAGGTCCGCGAAGAGACCGGGCTGGACATCCGGGTGCGGGGACTCACGCTCCTCAAGAGCGGCTACCGGCTGCGGGCCGAGGTCGCCTTCGAGGCGGAGCTCACGGGCGGCTCGATCAGCCTCGACTCCTTCGAGGTCATCGAGGCCGGCTGGTTCGCCCCCCAAGACCTACCGTCCGGCCTCCAGGAACCCCACCGCCTCCTCATCAACGGCCTCCCCACCGCGGACGCCTGACCTCCGCGGGGCGCTCGTTCGGCACCGGGTGGTGGAGTGGTGGGCTGGCGGAGTGGTGAGGTCGTGGGCTGATGGGGTCGTGAGCTGAAGGTGGCAGTGCCGTTGTACGGGGAAATCGGCGGACGTTTCCCAGATGCGGCGCTAGAGGGCTTTGAGGAACTTGGCGGCTATGGGGGCGGCCGTCGCGCCGCCGCTGCCGCCGTTCTGGACGAACACCGCGAAGGCCACCGAATCGCGATATCCGATGAACCACGCGTGCGGGGACGCGCCCTGGACCTCGGCGGTGCCGGTCTTGCCGGCGGTCCCGGCGGGCAGCCCGGCTCGCGCGGCGGTGCCCTGTGTGACGACGGCGCCCATCATCGTGCGCAGCCCGGCCACGATGCCCTGGTCCAGCGGCACCGGGGCCGGCGAACCGGCGGACGGGGACTCGGTCATGACGGCGGGCTTCCACGTGCCGCTCGCGACCGCGGCGGCGACCTCGGCCATGCAGAGCGGGCTACCCTGCACCGAGTTCTGCCCGATGGCGTCCGCGCCCAGCTCGTTCAGGTCCGCGTACGGCCGGATGCGGCAGGTGCTCAGCCCCGGCTTCTCGCGGAACCCGAACCGGTCGGCCGCCTCCGCCCGCAGCCGGTCGTCGCGCAGCCGCTCGTACGCCTGGCGGACGAAGGTCGTGTTGCACGAGAGCGCGAAGGCCGTGGTCAGGGTCACGGTGCCGTGGTCGGCGCCGCCGTCGTTGTGGAAACTGCGTGCGTTCGGGATGGTGTAGCTGCCCGGGCAAGCCACCTGCGCGTCCGGCGCGAGTCCCGAACGGAGCAGCGCCGCGGCGGTCACCACCTTGAACGACGACCCCGGCGGATACAGGCCGTTGAACGCCCGCTTGCCGCCGAGCGTGTCGGCCACGGCCCGCACCTGCCCGCTCTGCGCGTCCAGCGCCACGATCGCCGCCGGCCGCCCGACGCCGTCCAGGGCCCGCGCCGCCGCCTTCTGCACCCGCCCCGAGATGGTCGTCCGCGTCGCCTGCGGTGCGGTGTCCTGGGTGGCCAGTAGCACCTTCCCGGACGGGATCTCTTCGATGGCCAGGCGGACCGCGGTGGCCCCCAGTCCGGGGAAGTAGTCCCCGGCCCTGCTGTCCGCGGGGAACGGCCTGCCCTCACGGGTGAGCGCGGCGGGCCGGGCCACCTTGGTCTCCTTCAGGCGCAGCGCGCCGCCGTCCTTGAGCGAGGGGTGCAGCGTCTCGGGACCCCAGACCACCTTCCACGCCCCGTCGCGCCGCGCCAGGTGCAGCACGGAGGCGAAGTCCCACCTGCCGAGTCCGGTCACCTGGCGGGTCCCCTGGAACGGCACCTCGGCGGCGTCCGCGCCCTGGGGGCGAGGCGTTCCCGGGGTCAGGGTGAGCGAGGCGATGCGCAGCTCGGCGCTGAACCGCCGGTGCCGGTCGGCGAAGTCCGCCGGAGGATCGGCCACCAGCCCGGCCATGGCGGAGAAGTCACCCGTCTGCCAGGCGGTGAAATACCGGGCCGCCACTGTGTCCGGGCCCTCCTGCGAGAGGGGCGCCGCCGGGGCGGTGGGTGTGGAGGCGACGGCCGGGTTCGACGGCGCGGTGGTCCCCAGGGGGTCGGGCACGCCGGGGACCACCGTGGCGGAGTTCTCCGGCGCCGGCTCGGGGGCGGGCGGCGTCAGCTCGGCCTTGTGCGTGGGCAACGGGGACCGCCGTCCGCTGTTCTGCGACGCCTCCAGAGAGTCGGGAGCGGTGAGCATGGCTACCACGCCGAAAGCGACGATCATCAGCACCGCCGCGACCATCACCAGTGGCCACCGAGTGCGCATGCGTCTCCATCACCGGTTTCTAGGGGTGCAAATCAGAAAAAGATCGCAAAAACCATATCTCGCCCAACCGACAAATTCAGCGCTGTCACCCCACTTCCGGCCCTTAATCCCCATTACCTCCCGACCACCCAACTCCCGCCCCGCCTCGCATCAACCGCTCTGTATCAACCGTCCTGCACGTCTGTATCGACCGTCCTGCGCGCTTTCAGCGCTGGACGGTCCCACGGAGCGAGATCGACCGGAGCACGTCCCCCGAACCCTCCGGCCAACGAACCTGTCTTGTCTTGCGTTCACATCCCGGCTTCGATGCCCGGTCGAATCAGCGGCGGTCGGCCCAGATCACACCGCCGCGGTTGGACGGTGCCGCGCCGACCGCCCAGACGGAACCGTTCTCCGGCTGGAAGGCGATATCACGGACGGACGCTTTCGCGTGCGGCGGAGCCGGAAAGGCACCCGGCTCGACACTGTCGGCGGTGATGTGCAGATATTCGCTGCCTCCGCCTTCGGCGTCGTAGACGACCCAGGCCCCGCCTCTGCCGTCGGGCTCCGCCTGGGCGCGCGGCTGGATGCCCGGTTCGCTACGAACCTCGAAGGTCAGGCTGCCCAGATACCCGGACACCAGCAAGGTCTCACCGCAGTAGGTGTGCTTCGCACCGCCGCACGGCCAGGCGACCCAGCCGACGGCCATCACCCTGGCGGTCTCACCGTCGACCGCGACGTCCGTCAGCTCAGAGATCTGGCCCGGGTGCGCGGAGGGAACCGCTGGTAGCGCGACCGTGCGCCAGGCCGTGCCGGTCCAGCGGGCCATGGCGGCCCTGCCCCGCACCGAGCCGGCCGCCCACTTGCCGTCGAGTCCTTTGACCACGATCGGCGTGGGGACCTTGCGCCACGCCGACCCGACCAGGCGCCGCAGCGTGGACCGCGCCTTCCATCCGGCCTTGCCGGCCGACGGGAACACATTGGAGTTCTCGATGACCCACAGGTTCTCGCCGATGGCGTACGCCCGGTCCACCCGGCCGTGGCTCCACCGCTTGACCTGCCAGCGCCTGCCGTCCCACCGGGCGTATCGCGACGTGCCGAACGCCCACACCCTGGTGTCGGACGCCGACGCCAGCCGCTTCACCCGGAAGCCCGGCCCGGTGACACGCTTGAAGGTGGACCCGCCGCCCTTCAGCAGAAGGGATTCGGCTCCGGTCGATCCGGGACGCGTGCGCCTCGTCCCGGCGACCCAGACCGCTCCGCCCGGCGTCACCGTCACCGCGTCGTAGGAGTCGCGGCGGTCGTCGTGGACGACACTCCACTGACCGGCCGGCGCCTCGGCCTCGGCGGCGACCGGCCCCGCGGTGACGAAGAACGCGACGGCCACAGCGGTACCGCGAAGCAATATTCCCATATCAGTGAGACGCACCTTTCGGCGGAAAAGTTGGCATGCCGTCAACCGGGGTGGTGATGCGGTGATGTCCAGCCAATCCGCATGGTCGCCCCGTCCGCGAGTCCCACCAGGTACGCGGGGTGCGACGGTTCACCGCCGTACGGCGGCGCCGGATTCGCCGTACAACGCCCCACCGCTTCGGCGCCGGTCAGTGGTCCCTCAAGCACCGAGTCCGCGCGATCAAGCGACCCGGTAGCTCCCATCAGGTGGAGGGGGCTACGTCGGGGGCTCGTTCCAGGTCGCCGGTTTCGTGGGCGCGGAGGGCTCGGCGTCCGAAGTACACCACGTAGGCGAGGAAGGCCGCCTCCGCCAGCACGCCGATGCCGACGCGCGCCCAGGTGGGCAGCGGCGACGGCGTGACCATGGCCTCGATCAGGCCGGATACCAGCAGCACCACGACCAGGCCGAGGGCGACGCTCACCACGGCGCGTCCCTGTTCGGCCAGCGCCTCGGCGCGCTTCCTCGGCCCTGGGTCGATGGCCGTCCAGCCGAGGCGCATGCCGACGGCGGCGGCGAGGAACACGGCGGTCAACTCCAGCAGGCCGTGCGGGGTGATCAGGCCGAAGAAGATGTCCAGCCGGTCGCGCGAGGCCATCAGGCCGGCGGAGATGCCGACGTTCGCGGCGTTCTGCCAGAGGATGTAGGGAATCGGCAGCCCGAGAAGGACGGACATCGCGATGACCTGCATTGACACCCAGGCGTTGTTGATCCACACCTGCCCGGCGAAGGCCCCCGCCGGGTGCTCGGAGTAGTAGTCGGCGAAGTCGTGCTCCACGAGCTGCTTGATCTGCTCGGGCCCGGCGATCGCCGCCTGCACGTCGGGGTTGCGCGCGACCCAGACGCCGAGCACCACCGACACCGCCAGGAACACGGCGGTCGTGCCCGCCCACCACCAGCGGGCGCGGTAGGCCACCACGGGGAAGGAGACGGTGAAGAAGCGGGCGAACTCCCGCCAGGCGGGCGTGTGCGCGCCCGTCACGGCCGAGCGCGCCCGTGCCACCAGCGCCGACAACCGGCCCACGAGCAGCTGGTCGGAGCCGGACCTGACGATGGACAGGTGGGTCGCCACCCGCTGGTAGAGGTCCACCAGCTCGTCGACCTCCGGGCCGGTCAGCGACCCGCGGTGCCGCACCAGGGTCTCGAGCCGATCCCACGTCGGCTTGTGCACGGAGACGAACGCGTCGATGTCCACGCACGAAAGCCTATTGGCCCGGTGGATAAGGTGGAGGCGTGGCAGATGTGGTGACCGGTGAGGCCGTCGTCGTCGAGGTGCGGGTGGCCCAGCTGCCGAGCCGCGCCGTGGCCCTGGCCATCGACATGCTGCTGCAGTTCGCGGCCATCATCGGGCTGTCCGTCCTGCTCGGCATGCTCACGGTCGTCACCGAGGAGGCCTTCGCCGTCGCGCTGACGATCCTGCTGGGCGCCCTGGTGCTGGTCGGCTACCCGGTGATCTTCGAGACGCTCAGCCGTGGCCGCAGCCTCGGCAAGCTGGCGCTCGGGCTGCGGGTCGTCAGCGACGACGGCGGGCCTGAGCGGTTCCGGCAGGCGATGTTCCGCGGGCTGGCCGGGCTGATCGAGTTCTGGCTGCTCTTCGGGGCGAGCGCGCTCATCAGCTCGTTGATCAGTGAGCGCGGCAAGCGGCTCGGCGACGTCTTCGCGGGCACCATCGTGATCTCCGAGCGGGCTCCGCGCCAGGCGCCGCCGCCGGAGATGCCGCCGCCGCTGGCCGCGTGGGCCACGACGCTGGAGCTGTCCCGGCTGCCTGAGGGACTCGCCGCCACCGCCCGGCAATATCTGTCGCGCTGGCACCAGCTCTCCCCCGCCGTCCGCCACGAGATGGGGGTGCGCATCGCCGGGCAGTTCGCGTCGTTCGTCTCGCCGCCGCCCCCGCCCACCGCGCCGCCCTACGCCTATCTCGCCGCCGTGCTGGCCGAGCGCCGCCGCCGCACGCAGGAGCGGCTGATCCACCAGGCGCGGCAGGCGCGGTCGATGTCGTCGGCGTCCCCCTTCGCCGGAGTGCCAGGCTCGCCGTCCGCTCCGTCCGCCTTCCCCGCGCCGCCGTCCGCCGCCTTCCCCGCGCCGCCGCCCGCCGCGGTCCCGGGGCCGCCGCACACCGTGGTCCCCGCACATTCTTCCGTGCCGTTCAGTGCGGCCGCTCCCCCTGTCCCACCTGGACGGTCACAACCCACGGCAGGTGGTTTCCTCCCGCCCGTCTAGATTTCGCGCCGGCTGACGCATACAGGCCCCAAGAAGGGGCAATGGGACGTTCAGCGGGCCACTGGGGCATTGGCTCGCTACGTGGGAACGGGTATGGCCGGCGCGCGAGGGAGAGGACGCGCCGGCCATACCCATGAACGGCCCCTTGTTCCCGACGCGCCCCCGGCGATGGCGGCTTCGGCTCAGGTGAGTCTGACGCGGGCGTCCAGGAAGGCGTAGGCCACGTCGACCAGGAGGTTGGCGACGACGACGGCCGCCGCCGTGATCAGCACCACGCCCATGATCACCGGCAGGTCGCCGCTCACGAACGCCTGGACGACCGCCTGGCCGACGCCGCCGAGCCCGAAGACCGACTCGGTGACGACCACTCCGCCGATGAGCGTGCCGACGTCCACGCCGAGCTGGGACACCACAGGCGTCAGCGCCGAGCGCAGGCCGTGCCGGACGATGACCCGCCGCTCGGGCACGCCCTTGGCGCGCGCCGTCCTGATGTAGTCCTCGCCGAGCACGTCGAGCATGGAGCCCCGCGTGAGCCGCAGGTACGTCGCCGCCTGGACGGTGGCGAGCGTCACCCAGGGCAGGATGAGATGCCGCGCCCACTCGGCCGGGTTCTGGGAGAAGTCCACGTAGGAGTCCGGCGGGAAGATCGGCAGCCCGGCCTTGGTGAGCTGGAAGAACAGCAGGTACAGCAGCAGCAGCCCGATCACGAACGTCGGCATCGAGACCCCGGCCAGCGCCAGGAACGTCATGCCGCGGTCCAGCGGCGAGCGGGCGCGGGTGGCGCTGAGCACGCCCGCGCTGACGCCGACCAGGAACCACAGCACCGCGCCGCCGATCACCAGGGACAGCGTCGGCGGAAGGTCGGCGGCGACGAGCCTGCCCACCGACTCGCCGTTGAAGTACGACTTGCCGAGGTCGCCGTGCAGCAGGCGGCCCATGTACTGGCCGTACTGCACGAGGACGGGCTGGTCCAGGCCGAGGTCGCGCCGGATGAGGTCGACCTGTTCCGCGGTGGCCTGCCGTCCGGCGAGCGTGCGCGCCGGGTCGCCGGGGGCCACGAAGAACATGAAGAACGTCCCGAGCGTGACCAGCCACAGGACGACCACGCCGAGCAGCACGCGGCGGATGATGAAGCGGCGGAACATCGGTCACCCCTCCGTGGAGTTCTCGTCCGTACGCCCGCCGGACGCACGCCCGGCGGAGGCACGTCCCCCGGAGGCAGGTCCGTCAGAGGCACGTCCGCCGGACGTGCGCCCGCTGGAGGCGCGTCTGCCGCGGGCGCGTCCGCGCAGGACGCCTCTGCGGCGGCTGAACAGGCGTTCCGTGCGCGGGTCGATGGCGTCGCGCACGCCGTCGCCGAGCAGGTTGAACGCCAGCGTGGCCAGCAGCAGGGTCCCCGCGGGGAAGGTGAGGTACCACCACGCCACCCGGTAGAAGCCCTGCGCCTCGCTGAGCAGGTTCCCCCAGGACGGCGTGGGCGGGACGATGCCGAGCCCGAGGTAGGACAGCGTGGACTCGAACACGATGGCCGCCGGCACCAGCAGCGTGACCAGCACGATGACCGGGGCGAGCAGGTTCGGCAGGATGTCGACGAACATGATGCGCGCGTCGCTCGCGCCGAGCGACTTGGCCGCCTCGACGTACTCCCGCTCCTTGAGCGACAGCGTCTGCCCGCGCACGATCCTGGCGATCGCGGCCCAGGAGTAGAAGGCGATCACCCCGATCGTGGCGGTCAGCGACGGCCCGGCGATGGAGACGACCGCGATCGCGAAGATCAGGTAGGGGAAGGAGAGCACGACGTCCATCAGGCGCGACAGCAGCGTGTCGACGACGCCGCCGTAGAAGCCGGCGAGCAGCCCGATCGCGACGCCGAGCACCGCCGCGATCCCGGTGGACAGCACGCCGACGACCAGCGACACCCGCGCCCCGTACAGCACGCGGATGAACAGGTCGCGGCCGAGGCGGTCGGTGCCGAACCAGAAAGTGCCGTCGGGCGGCACCGGCAGACCCTGGTCGGTGATGCCGACGTCGCGGAACTGGTCGTCGGGGCCGTGGCCGCTCCACTGGGCGATCAGCGGCGCGGCAACGGCCAGCACGAGCATGAGCAGCACGACCACCGCCGCGCTCAGGGCCACCTTGTCGGTCCGGACGCGGGCCCAGGCCAGTGCCCAGGGGCTGCGCCCGGCGATGGTCCCGCCCGGCACGGCCTCGGCGCGTATCTCGGTGAGGGTCACCTCGTCCCCCTCCCATCGGACGGCTCCGCCCGCCGGCTCGTGTGGGTGCGGGTCAACTTGTCCTCCTCTCGCCGTTGGCCAGGTCGCCGCCGATCGGGAAGTGGCAGGCCGTCAGGTGCGCGGCGCCCTCCAGGAGAGGCTCGCGGGCCGCGCAGACGTCCCCGGCGCGCGGGCACCGGGGGTGGAACCGGCAGCCGGGCGGCGGGTCGATCGGCGAGGGCACGTCGCCGGTGAGGATGACCCGGCCGCGCCGGTCGGCGGCGTCGGGGTCGGCGACGGCCGTGGCGGACAGCAGCGCGTCGGCGTACGGATGGCGGGGGTGTGCGTACAGTTCGTCGGCTTCGGCGAGCTCCACGACCCGGCCGAGGTACATCACGGCGATGCGGTCGCTGACGTGCCGGACCACCGACAGGTCGTGCGCGATGAACAGGTACGTCAGCCCGAAGTCGTCCTGCAGGTCCTTGAGCAGGTTGAGGATCTGGGCCTGGATCGACACGTCGAGCGCCGACACCGGCTCGTCGCAGATGATCAGCCGGGGTCTCAGCGCCAGGGCGCGGGCGACGCCGATGCGCTGGCGCTGGCCGCCGGAGAACTCGGCCGGGAAGCGGTTGTAGTGCTCGGGGTTCAGCCCGACCCGCTCCATCAGCTCGCCGACCGCGCGCCGCCGCTCCTTGGGGGTGCCGACGCCGTGGACGACCAGCGGGTCGGCGATGATCGAGCCGACCCGCCTGCGCGGGTTGAGCGAGCCGTAGGGGTCCTGGAACATCACCTGGATGTCCCGGCGGTACGGCCGCATCGCCCCGCGCGACAGGTTGGTGATGTCCCGGCCGTCGAAGACGACCTTGCCGGAGGTGACCGGGTACAGCCCGGCGATGCAGCGGGCCAGGGTGGACTTGCCGCATCCGGTCTCGCCCACCAGGCCGAGCGTCTCGCCGGGGGCGAGGGTGAGGCTGACCCCGTCGACGGCGTGCACCTGCCCGACCCTGCGGCGCAGCACGGCTCCCTCGTGGATGGGGAAGTGCTTGACCAGGTCGTCGACTTCGAGGAGGTTCATGCCACGTCTCCGCTCGCCTGCTCCTCCGCCCGCGATGCGCGCAGCCGCGCCGCCTCGGCCTCCTCGCCCAGGCCGACGGCCTCGTGCGGCAGCCAGCAGGCCGAGGCGTGGTCGCCGTCGCCGGTGACCCGCGCGAGCGGCGGGAGTTCCTCGGCGCACACGGGCATGGTGTAGCGGCAGCGCGGGTGGAAGGCGCACCCCGGCGGCACGGCGATCATGCTCGGGGGCTGCCCGGGGATCGGCCGCAGCCGGCCCTTGCGCGTCCCCGTGCTGCCGGGAAGCGACTCCAGCAGGCCCTTGGTGTAGGGGTGATGCGGCCGGTAGTACATCGTCCGCCGACCGGCGCGCTCCACGGGGAGCCCGGCGTACATGACCATGACCTCGTCGGCGACGCCCGCGACGACGCCCAGGTCGTGGGTGATCAGCAGCAGCGCGATGTCGAACTCGCGTTGCAGTCGCGTGATCAGGTCGAGGATCTGCGCCTGGACGGTCGCGTCGAGCGCGGTGGTGGGCTCGTCCGCGACCACCAGCCTGGGGTTGAGCGCCAGCGCCATCGCGATCATGGCGCGCTGCCGCATGCCGCCGGAGAACTGGTGCGGGTAGTCGTCCACCCGGCGGTCCGGGCGCGGGATGCCGACCAGCCCCAGCAGTTCCACCGCGCGCCGCCGCGCCTCGGCGCGGCCGACGCCCGCGTCGTGGACGTGGATCAGCTCCGCGATCTGCCAGCCGACCTTGTACAGCGGGTGCAGGCTGGTCAGCGGATCCTGAAATATCACGCTGATGGCCGATCCGCGGATCCGCCGCAGCCGCTCCTCGTCCATCGTGAGCAGGTCCATGCCCTCGAACAGGGCGCTGCCGGAGATGTCGGCCTCGGGGAGCAGGCCGAGGATGGCCTGCGTGCTCACCGTCTTGCCGCTCCCCGACTCCCCGACGATCGCCAGCGTCCGCCCCTGCTCGACGCTGAACGACAGCCCGCGGACGGCCTGCACGAGGCCGTCCGCGGTCGGGAAGCCGACCCTCAGGTCGGTGACTTCCAGAAGGCTCATCGACCGGTCCTTCGTCCGTTCTCCCCGATCACAGGCTGGGCGTCCTCCATCACGGGCTCGGCGGGTCGAGCCAGAGGTTGGTGACGTCGTAGAGCTGGAACGCGGGCAGGTAGAGCGCGTTCTTGACGCGCTTGGCGTGGTAGACGGGCGTGTTCTGGTTCTGGAACGGCACGATCACCGCGTCGGCCATCACCTGCCGGTCCACCTGGTGCCACAGCGCCGCCGACCCGGCCGCGTCGGGCTCGGCCAGCGCCCGCTTGATCAACTCGTCGACCTTCGGGTTGCTGTAGCAGCCGTAGTTGGACGTGCCCGCCGTGCAGTTGGTCTGGAACAGCGGCTGCGCCACCGCGCGCCCGTTGTTGCCGTACCAGTCGGGCACCCAGCCGGGCGCCGAGATGTCCCACTTGCTGTCCTTGGCGAGGGACACGTTCTGCAGGAACGCGCCGTAGTAGTCGCCCTGCCGCACCGGCAGGCCCTTGACCGTGATGCCGCACTTCTGCAGGTCGGCGGAGTAGGACTGGAACACCGACGGATGGTTGCCCGCGTTGCGGTACGCCCCGATGAGGGTGAGCCCGTCGGGGTAGCCGGCCTCGGCGAGCATCTGCTTGCACTTGGCGGGGTCGCCCTCGTCGTTCGGCGTCGGGTAGGGGTTGTACTCCTGGTAGCCGATGTTGCCCGGCGGGATGGCGGTGTGCAGCGGCGTGTTGAGCTCCTTGCCGCCGTAGATCTTGCCGACGGCCACCTTGCTGATCGCGTATTCGATGGCCTGGCGCACCTTCAGCTTGCCCATGGCGCCGCCCGCGTTCTTGCTCTGCAGGTTGAACACCAGGTAGGGGTTGGTGATGGCGCCCGGGAAGACCTTGTAGTTCGGATCGCCCGAGGAGGAAAGGCGCGGCAGCTGCGCCGTCGGCACGGGCAGGTCCCACGACAGGTCGGCGGTGCCGGCCTCCAGCTGCTGCTGCACGCTGTCGGGCTCGGTGACGCCCTGCTTGACCTCGATGGCGTCGACGTACTGGTGGCGGATCGGGTCGGACTCCTGCTTCCAGGCCGGGTTGCGCTCCAGCCTGATCTCCTTCGTCGCCACATACTTGGTGATCTTGTAGGGGCCGTCGGAGATGACGTGCCGGCGGAATTCGGCGTCGTCCGGGGCGTACTGGTCGTACTCCTGCGGCGCCGCCGAGGCGAAGTTCAGCGACAGGATGTTGAGGAAGTCGCCGGCCGGCTGGACCAGCGTGAACACCAGCGTCCTGTCGTCCTCGGCCCGCACGCCGGCGATCTCGTGCGAGTTCTGGAAGCCGGCCAGGGCCTTCGGGGTGGGCTTGTCCTTCTCGAACGCCTTGGCGTAGGCGGCGCAGTACTCGGCCATGCCCTTGATCGTGCTGGTGTAGTACCCGGGCGCCCCCGCGCCTGCCACCGGGTTGCACAGCCGCTTGAAGCCGCGCACGAAGTCCCGCGCGGTCACCGGCCGGGGCGGCGTGGTGTCCCACTGGACGCCGTCGCGGAGCTTGACGGTGTAGGTGAGCAGGTCCGCGCTCAGGCCGCCGTTGGCCGTGGTGGGGATCTCGGCGGCGACGTCGGGGACGACCTCCAGCGCCTTCTTCAGGTCCGCCTGGGCGGCCAGCGAGAACAGCTGGCGGGCGTAGGCGCGCAGGATGCCGTTGGTCACGGTGTAGTAGGAGCTGGTGGGGTCGAGGTGGTCGACGTCGCCGCCTCCGACGAGCCGGAGCGTGCCGCCCTGGACGGGATTGCCCGCCGGCTGCGGGGCGCCTGCGGAGCTCCCGGCGCCGCCGGCGCCGCCGGTGCCGCTGTCGGTCGCGCATGCGGCGGCGAGCATGGTCGCCGCGGCGGCGACCGCGATGGTGAGATGGCGCGATCCGGCCGTCCGCCCTCCTCGCGATCCGGCCGTCCGCCCTCCTCGTGATCTGGCCATCTGCCCTCCTCCTGATCTGGCCGTCCGCCCCCTCGTGCCGAGACGGGGGTCCTGGTGGCCGTACGCAGGGCGGGCGCGCGATATCGTGTCGCTCGTCCCTGCGGCGTGCGGATTGGGTGCTCGGGTGACGCGCTTGCTGGAGATCGAGAGCCGCTCTGATTGAAGGAACCCATTTTTGGGGGGCGCTGTCGAGACCGGTTACCCAACCGATGGCGAGGCGCGATCCATAAGTGATGCCGGTTCGGTGCCGAAACATCAGCAAATCGCGACACAATCGTCGAATAGCCGTACACATTCGCCTGACCTGCGGCGATGGTGGCCACCTCCAGCGCGTTAAAAGGCTGCCCCCAGGGACGACATGCCCGAGGTAAACCCGGTTTCCGGACTATTGGTAAGGGCATCCACATACTTGAACATCTGCTTCCTCCTGGGATGAACCCGAATGAGGTACAGCCGATGACACCTGCGACCTCGCACCCGCAACCTCCCTTTCCCGTGCTGACCATGGGCATGGAGGAGGAGTTCCTGCTGATCGACCCGCGCAGCGGACGCCTTCGTCCCGCCGCGGACCAGGTTCTGCGCCGCCTCGGCGGGGCGGCGGCCTGCCAGGTCGTGCCGGAGCTGACCAAGTGCCAGGTCGAGACCAACAGCGCCGTCCACACCGACCTGCGCCGGCTCGCCGCCGACCTGCTGCGGCTGCGCACGCTCGCCGCGGGCGCGGCCCGCGACGCCGGGGCCGCGCTGTCCGCCTGCGGGACGTGCCTGGTCGGCTGCGGCGGCATGCCCGCCCTCAGCTCGTCGCCGCGCTACTGGCGCATGTACGGCCAGTACCGGGCCCTGCTGTACGGGCAGGGGGTGTGCGGCTGCCACGTCCACATCGGCATCGGCGACCGCGAGGAGGCGGTGCAGGTCAGCAACCACGTGCGTCCCTGGCTGCCGCTGCTGCAGGCGCTGACCGCCAACTCCCCCATCACCGACGGCAAGGACACCGGCTACGCGAGCTGGCGCGCGATGCTGTGGGCGCGCTGGCCGAGCGCCGGTCCGCCGCCGTTCTTCGAGTCGGCCGGCCACTACGACGGGCTGCTGCGCCGCCTTCGCGCCAGCGGGGCCATCCTCGACCACGGCATGGTGTACTGGCTGGTCAGGTTGTCGCACCACCTGCCGACCCTGGAGTTCCGCACGGCCGACGCCTGCGCCACGGTGGAGGAGGCCGTCCTGCTGGCCGGGCTGGTCCGCGCGCTGGCGGCGACCGCCCTCGGCGAGGTGCGCAGGGGCGTCCCGGCCCCGCCGGTCGACCACACGCTGCTGTGCGCCGCGTACTGGCGCGCCGCCCGCGACGGCATGGAGGGCGACGTCTACGACGTGCTCACCGGCCGGGTCGTCCCGGCGTGGACGCTCGCGGAACGGCTGCTGGAGCGCGTGCGGCCCGGCCTGGACGCCGGCGGTGACCTTCCGCTGGTGGCGGACGCGCTGAGCCGCATGCGGCGCCACGGCTCGGCCGCGGCCCGCCAGCGGGCCGCCTACCGCCGCCGTGACCGGGTGACGGACGTGGTCGAACTGCTCATCCGGCAGACCTCGGCCGTCCCGGAGCTGCTCGGCGGCCTGGCCCGCTCACCGTGCCCGGTGCTGGCCGGGTCGCGCGTGCGCGTGGGCGGCGCCGTCGCCCGCGCTCATGAGCCGACCCGCCAGGAGCTCAGGTAGTCGGCCTGGACGGCGGTGAGCGTGTCGATCTCGATGCCGGCCGCGCCGAGCTTCAGCCGCGCCACCTCGGTGTCGATCTCCGCGGGGACGTCGTAAACGCCCGGAGCGAGCCGGGAGCGCTCACCGGCCAGCCACGCGACGGCGAGGGCCTGGGCGGAGAAGGACATGTCCATGACCGCCGCGGGATGCCCCTCGGCGGCCGTCAGATTGACCAGACGCCCCTCGGCGAGCAGCAGCAGGCGCCTGCCGTCCGCCAGGACGTACTCGTCGGTGTGGGGCCGCACGCCGAAGTTGACGTCCTGCGCCAGCCCTTCCAGGGCGCGCACGTCGATCTCGACGTCGAAGTGGCCGGCGTTGGCGAGGATGGCGCCGTCCTTCATCTCGGCCAGATGCTCGCCCCGCACGACGTCGCGGTTGCCGGTGACGGTGATGAACAGGTCGCCCGCGCGGGCCGCCTCGGCCATCGGCAGCACCTCATACCCCTGCAAGGCCGCGTCCAGCGCCTTGACCGGGTCGATCTCGGTGACGATCACCCGGGCGCCCTGGCCGCGGGCCCGCTCGGCGACGCCGCGCCCGCAGAAGCCGAACCCGGCGACGACGACCGTGCGCCCCGCGAGCAGGGTGTTGGTGGCCCGCACGATGCCGTCGAGCGTGGACTGCCCGGTGCCGTACCGGTTGTCGAACATCCGCTTGGTGCGGGTGTCGTTGACCGCGACCATCGGGAAGCGCAGCGCCTGCTCGGCCGCCATCTGACGCAGCCGGATGATGCCGGTCGTGGTCTCCTCGCAGCCGCCGGAGACCCCCGGCAGCAACTCGACCCGTTCGGTGTGCAGGGTGTTGACCAGGTCGCATCCGTCGTCGACCACCAGATCGGGGCCGATGTCGAGCGCCTCGTGGATGTGCCGGTAGTAGGTCTCGCGGTCCACTCCGGCCCGCGCGCGCACCTGGACCCCGTACGACCGCAGCGCCGCCGCGACGTCGTTCTGGGTGGACAGCGGGTTGGACGCCGCCAGCGCGATCTCGGCCCCGCCCGCCTTGAGCGCGCCGACGAGCACCGCGGTCTCGGCGGTCACGTGCAGGCAGGCGGCGATCTTCAGGCCGTCCAGCGGGCGCGTCTCGGCGAAACGCGCCCCGATGGCCCGGAGCACGGGCATGGAGCGCAGCGCCCAGTCGATGCGCCGCTCCCCCTCCTCGGCGAGCGGTGCGTCCTCGGCCTCCACGGTTCCCCTGCTCCCTGTGCGAAGGGTCCCCGCGCGAACCCGCGCGGGGACCCTGCCGTGATCGTCGATCAGTAGCGGTAGTGGTCGGGCTTGTACGGGCCCTCGACGTCCACGCCGATGTACTCGGCCTGGGACTTGGTCAGCGTGGTGAGCTTGACGCCCAGCGCGTCGAGGTGGAGCCGCGCGACCTTCTCGTCCAGGTGCTTGGGCAGCACGTAGACGCCGATCGGGTACTGGTCGGTCTTGGTGAACAGCTCGATCTGCGCGATGACCTGGTTGGTGAAGGAGTTGGACATCACGAAGCTCGGGTGGCCGGTGGCGCAGCCGAGGTTCATCAGGCGGCCCTCGGCGAGCACGATGATCTGGTGCCCGTCGGGGAAGGTCCAGGTGTGGACCTGCGGCTTGACCTCGGTCTTCACGATGCCCGGGATCTTCGCCAGGCCGGCCATGTCGATCTCGTTGTCGAAGTGGCCGATGTTGGAGACGATCGCGTTGTGCTTCATCCGGCCCATGTGCTCGGCCGTGATGATGTTGAAGTTGCCGGTCGTGGTCACGAAGATGTCGGCGATGCCGACGACGTCCTCCAGGGTGGTCACCTGGAAGCCGTCCATGGCGGCCTGGAGCGCGCAGATGGGGTCGATCTCGGTGACGATGACGCGGGCGCCCTGGCCGCGCAGCGCGTCGGCGCAGCCCTTGCCCACGTCGCCGTAGCCGCACACCACGGCCACCTTGCCGCCGATGAGCACGTCGGTGGCGCGGTTGAGGCCGTCGATCACGCTGTGGCGGCAGCCGTACTTGTTGTCGAACTTGCTCTTGGTGACCGAGTCGTTGACGTTGATCGCCGGGAACAGCAGCGAACCGGCCTTGAACATCTCGTACAGGCGGTGGACGCCGGTCGTGGTCTCCTCGGTGACGCCCTTGATGCCCGCGGCCACCTTGGTCCAGCGGCGCTCGTCGGTCACCGTGCGCTGGAGGAGGTCGAGGATGATCTTCCACTCCTCGGCGTCGCCCTCGGCGGCGGACGGCACGGCGCCGGCCTTCTCGTACTCGGCGCCCTTGTGCACCAGCAGGGTGGCGTCGCCGCCGTCGTCGAGGATCATGTTGGGGCCGCTGCCGTCAGGCCAGCGCAGCGCCTGGTCGGTGCACCACCAGTACTCCTCCAGCGTCTCGCCCTTCCAGGCGAACACCGGCACGCCCTTGGGGTCGTCGACGGTGCCCTCGGGCCCGACGACGGCCGCGGCGGCGGCGTGGTCCTGGGTGGAGAAGATGTTGCAGCTGACCCAGCGGACGTCGGCGCCGAGCGCGACCAGCGTCTCGATGAGCACCGCGGTCTGGATGGTCATGTGGAGCGAGCCCATGATCTTGGCCCCGGCCAGCGGGCGAGATTCGGCGTACTCGCGGCGGACCGCCATCAGACCCGGCATCTCGTGCTCGGCGAGCTGGATCTCTCTGCGGCCGAAATCGGCCAGCGCAAGGTCGGCGACCTTGAAGTCCATGGTTTCTTCCCCTCAACCCGGTCATTGCGTCTCTGCGAGTTTAAGAGCCTCGCGGACCCCAACGCATCCCCAGTTCTATGAACCTGACATAATCATGTAAGAATTAGCCTCATGCGCATCACTGAGGCGGCGAAACGTCTGGGAATGTCGCCCCGGATGCTCCGCTACCGAGAGGCGCTCGGCCTGCTGCCTCCGACGCGCGACAAGGGCTCGCACCGGCGCTTCGGCCCCGAGGAGCTCGCCGCCGTCACCCAGGCGATGGAGCTGGAGCGGCGCCTGGACGTCTCCCCCGCCGAGCTGGCCTTCGGCCTGCGCGTGCTGAGCGAGCCCGCCGTGGCCCAGGCCGTCCGCGACCTCGGCCTGCGCATCGGCCGCATCCAGGCCCCCCGCCGCGCCCTCGACTTCGAAAAAGAGAAGGCCCTACGCCTCCTACGCCAGAACCGCTGACCCCGTCCAAGGTCCTCACGCGCTGGACGCACGGAGGCGAGGACCTTGGGTGGGGCGAGGACCTTGGAGGGTCAGGCGTGGTCGGCCGGGGCGGGGGTGTCGGACTCTGAGGCGGAGGGGTCGACGGGCGAGCGGGGCGCGTCCTCGCGCCGGTAGAGGTCGGGCTCCAGGTAGATCACCTTGGCCATCGGCTCAGCCTCGCGGATGCGCCGCTCGGCCTCGTCGATGCCCTTGGCGACGTCGGCCGCCGTCTCGTCGTGGTCCACGGCGATCTTGGCGGCGACCAGCAGCTCTTCGGGACCGAGGTGCAGGGTGCGCAGGTGGATGACCCGGCTGACCTCCGGAGCGCTCTCGATCGCGTCGCAGATGCGGTCTTCGATCTCGGGGGCCGCGCTCTCGCCGATGAGCAGCGACTTGGTCTCGACGGCCAGGATCACCGCGATGATCGCGAGCAGCACGCCGATCATGAGCGTGCCGACGCCGTCCCACACGCCGTTGCCCGTGACCACGGCCATGGCCACGCCGAACAGCGCGAACAGCAGGCCGAGCAGCGCGCCGAGATCCTCCAGGAGCACGACGGGCAGCTCGGGCGCCTTGGCGCGGCGGATGAACGTCAGCCACGACTGCGCGCCCTTGTGCGGCCGGGACTCGATGATCGCGGTGCGGAAGGAGAACCCTTCGGCGCCGATCGCGAAGATCAGCACGGCGAACGCCCAGATCGGCGACTCGACGTCATGCGGGTGGGCGATCTTCTCGAAGCCCTCGTACAGCGAGAACACCGCGCCGATCGTGAACAGCACGACCGCGACCACGAACGCGTAGAAGTAGCGCTCGCGGCCGTACCCGAACGGGTGCTTGCGGTTCTCGCGCTTCCTGGCCCGCTTGTTGCCGAGCAGCAACAGCGCCTGGTTGCCGGAGTCGGCGACCGAGTGGACCGACTCGGCGAGCATCGAGGACGACCCCGTGAACAGGAACGCCACGAACTTCGACACCGCGATCGCCAGGTTCGCACCCAGCGCCGCGATGATCGCCTTGGTACCGCCGCCCGCGCTCACCCGCAGTCTCCACCCATCCCGTCAGAACCGTGCTCGAAACACCGCCCGCATAGCGGTCATCGCAGATCTTAGGGGGTAACCCTGGCCTTGAGTTCCGCGACGGTCGCCACCGGGGCCGGATCGACACCGTACCCCAGGGCGAGATAAACAGTCGCGTAGTCCGCCAGGCCGACGAGGGAGGCCAGCCGCTCAAGGGCGTGCGCGCCCTCGGCGGTGACCTCGGTGACCGGGACGCCCCGCTGCTCGGCCATGCGCACCGCGAGCGCGCGCTGCTTGCTCGCCTGCGCGAACTCGTCCTGGTCGCGCAGGACGAACAGCCGCAGGGCCAGGGACGGCCCGTCGCCGAAGATGTCACGCTCGGCGAGCGGGCCCTCGAACGTGGCCACCAGATCGTGAACCGCGCCGGGGATCTCACCGCCGATCGCCGGGTACTTGGCGGTCTTGGCCAGCTGCGACACCAGCCGCTGCGCGACCGTGGCCGTCACCGGCGAGGTGCCCCACACCATGGGGATCGTGCCGGCGATCTCCATCGCCAGGATCTTGCCCGGGTTGATGAACGAGTCGCTGGAGGGCCGGCAGCGGTGCGCGATGTCCTCAAGGCGCGCCGCCGCGGCCTCGACGGCCTCGGGACCGACCTCGACCAGGCCGAGCTCCGCGGCCACGGCCACCAGCGGCAGGGTCAGCGCCCACAGGCTCGCCCGGGACGAGGGGAAGCTGCCCGCCACCCGGACGACCGGAACGTGCAGCCCGGACGCCTGCTCGGCGATCGCCTGGAGCGGCGAGCGCGGAGGGCACACCGCCAGCAGGCGGCACCCGCGGCGCACGGCCTCCAGCGCCAGAGTGCGGGTCTCGTCGGTGGTGCCGGACGACGACACCGCGATGACCAGGTCGGCGGCGCCGACCCAGCCCGGCAGCCGGTAGGAGCGGACGGTCACGATGGGAAGCGGCACCCCGCCCCCGCACACGGCCGCGAGCATGTCGCCCGCCAGGGCGGAGGTGCCCATGCCCACGACCACGATCGCCCGGGGCCGGTCGCCGCGCGACAGCTCGGACACCCCCGCCTCCAGCGCCGTGCGGTGCGAGGTGCGCACCTGCGCGCCGGAGGAGGCGACCGCCGGCAGCATGCCCGACGGGTCGCCCTCCGTCAGCGACGCCGCGTCGTCCAGCCGCTCGGGCTCGAAGGAGGTCACGCCTTGCGTGCCTCGTCGACCAGCAGCACCGGGATGTCGTCGCGGACGGGGTAGACCAGCCCGCAGGTCTCGGAGCTGCACGCCAGCTCGTCGGTGTCGGGGACGGCGTTGAGCGGCGACTTGCACGCCGGGCACGCCAGGATGTCGAGCAGCCAGTCGTCGATCTTCACGATGCACTCCTCACGACGGCGAGGACCTCGTCACGGACCACCGCCATCTGGTTTTCGTCGGCCGCCTCCGCGTTCAACCGGAGGAGCGGCTCTGTGTTGGACGGACGAAGATTGAACCACCAGTCGGGCCCGGACACGGTCAGGCCGTCGAGCTCGTCGACCGAGGCGCCCTGGCGGCCGGCGAAGGCCGCGCGCACCCGGGCCGTCGCCGCCTCCTGGTCGGCCACGGTGCTGTTGATCTCGCCGGAGGCGGCGTAGCGCGAGAAGCGCTCGAGCAGCTCCGAGAGCGGACGCCGCTGCTCGCCCAGCGCGGCCAGCACGTGTAGCGCGGCCAGCATGCCGGAGTCGGCGTACCAGAAGTCGCGGAAGTAATAGTGGGCGGAGTGCTCGCCGCCGAACACCGCGCCCGTGCGGGCCATCTCGGCCTTGATGTAGGAGTGGCCGACGCGGGTGCGCACCGGGACGCCGCCGTGCTCGGCGATGATCTCGGGCACCGCCCGGGAGGTGATCAGGTTGTGGATCACCGTCGCGCCCGGATGCCGGGCCAGCTCGCGCACCGCGACCAGCGCGGTGATCGCCGAGGGCGACACCGACTCGCCGCGCTCGTCGACGACCCAGCACCGGTCGGCGTCGCCGTCGAAGGCGAGGCCCAGGTCGGCCCCCTTGTCCAGGACGGCCTTCTGCAGGTCGCGCAGGTTGTCGGGCTCCAGCGGGTTGGCCTCGTGGTTGGGGAAGGTGCCGTCGAGCTCGAAGTACAGCGGCGTCAGCTCCACGGGCAGGCCTTCGAGCACCGCGGGGACGGTGTGCCCGCCCATGCCGTTGCCTGCGTCCACGACCACCTTGAGCGGCCGGATGCCCGACAGGTCGACCAGACCGCGCAGATGGGCGGCGTACCCGTCGAGCAGATCGCGCTGGGTGACCTTCCCCGCCGCGCCTTCGGGCGCCCCTGCTCCGCCTCCGGAGGCCCCCGTCGCGCCACCGGCGGCGGTCCCCTGAGCGCCGGCCCGGCCCCGCGCGGCGGCGAGGATCTCGGCGGCGCGGTCGCGGACGTCGATGAGGCCGGTCTCGGCGCCCACGGGGACGGCGCCCGCGCGGCAGAGCTTCATGCCGTTGTAGCCGGCCGGGTTGTGGCTGGCGGTGAACATCGCGCCCGGCAGGCCGAGGCTGCCGCTGGCGTAGTAGAGCAGGTCGGTCGAGCCGAGCCCCGCGTCGACCACGTCGGCGCCCCGGCCGGTCACGCCGCGGGCGAAGGCCGCCGACAGCGGGACGGAGGAGGGGCGCATGTCATGGGCGACCACCACGGCCGCGGCTCCGACCACCTCGGCGAAGGCGGCGCCCACGGCCTCGGCCGTGGCCTCGTCGAGCTCACCCGGCACGACGCCGCGGATGTCGTACGCCTTGAAGATCTTGGCGAGGTCGCCCACTGCCGCTCCGCATTCAGTCACGTCTTTTCGGTCGAGCCTACTGTGTCCCATGGCGCTGTTCGACGAACCCGCGGTGAGCGAACGCGGCCCGGGGGAGCGACCGCGGCGGCGTGGAGCGGTGGACGCCGCCGGGATGCCTCAGCGCTCCAGGTTCTGCTGCTGGGCCGAGCGCAGGACCCGCAGGTGGCCGCGGCGGCCCACCTCGACCCCCTGCCCCACCGGCTCGCCGGACGACGGCGTGGGCCTCGCGGCCTCGCGCACGGCGTTGGCCAGGGCCTCCAGGTCGTCGGTGGTGGGCTGCCCGGCCTCCGAAGGCAGCCGGACGACCTCCCACCCGCGGGGGGCTGTCAGCCGCTCCGCGTGGTCCGCGCACAGGTCGTAGCAGTGTGGTTCGACGTACGTCGCCAACGGGCCGAGCACGGCGGTCGAGTCGGCGTAGACGTACGTGAGTGTGAAGACGGCAGGCTGCCTGCAGGCGGTACGGGAACAGCTGCGGACGGGGCTCACGGAGGGACCGTATCCGGTCCGCGTTCACATTGCCACCACCTGGCAGCTCTTAACGAGCGTGTCGCCACATTTCGGACACTTACCCGCCATTTACGGGCCGTATATCGCCACCTGGTATGGCTTTGACGGACGACCCTTCTCAGGGGCCCGGACGCGGGCCGCCGTCCGGACGTCCGGGGAGTGGGCACGGGATCCGGGAGGCACGATCTAGGCTTGGCTATGTGAGTCCGGCCCCAGGCGGCACGCCCCGCCCCAACCGCCCGCGGCGGCGCGATCGGCACGGCCGCGGCATGCGAGGTCCGCTCGCCCCGTCGCATGTGCCCATCGCGCGCTCCCGGAGCGAGCGCTTCGACGATTTCGTGCTTGACGCCGTCGACCGGCTCAAGCCGAAATGGGGCGGCCAGCTCTCGGCGGTGGAGTTCGCGGTCGAGGACGTGCCCCCCGCCGACGAACTGGTCGACGGGCCGGGCAGGCTCTCCTCCGACCCCATTCCCTTCGGCCGCGCGCAGCCCGCCGCGGGCGCCTCGCCGGCGGTCGTGGTGGTCTACCGCCGCCCGCTGGAGGCCCGTGCCCGCGACCGCGACACGCTCGGCGCCCTCGTGCACGACGTCGTCGTCGAACAGGTCGCCAACCTTCTCGGCCTGTCCCCGGAGACCGTCGACCCCGGCTACGACGACCGCCACTGACCACCGCCCCCGCCCCCGAACACTCCCCGTCCCGCCGCCCAGCGACCAGGTATCCCCTGCCCGGCCCCACCGGCGAACGTGCGCGGACGGCGCGTTAACCGCCGCCGGCGGCCGGTGGCGGGCCGACGGGCAGGACGACGTCGGACGTCTCCTTGACCGGGGGCACGACGGCCCAGGTGCGGGCCAGGGCGAGCGGCTGCGCGGTGAGCAGCAGGCCGTCGGTGGTCTTCTCGTCCAGCACCCGCCCCCCGTAAACCGGGCCCGAACCCGGCAGAGGCGTCACGACGACGCTGAAGTCGCCCCCGCCCGGCGGGGCGAGCTTGATCTCCTTGGTGCGCGCGGAGGGGATCTCGACGTCCACCGGCGCGGGCGCGGCGCCCCGGCGGGGCAGCGTCTGCACGCGCACCTTCGCCCCGGACAGCGGCGCCGACAGGATCAGCCGGGACGACACGCCCTTGCCGCCGCGGTTGTCGGCCACCACGCTGCCGAACTCGATGGCGGGGGCGCCGGAGGTGAACGCCACGTCGGGTTTGGACCCGGTGCCGGTGGCCATCACCCCGGCCACGATCGGCACGTCCGAGGTGAGCACGATGGCCGCCGCCTGGCCGCCGATGCCGGTGGACAGGTCGAGCGAGGCGGTCGAACCGGCCGGCACGTCCAGCGACTCGCGGTTCTTCATCGCGTAGAACCCGTCGGCGGTGAGCGCCTTGACGCGGACGGTGGTGTCGGCCTCCCCCGGCGCGGTGACGAACAGCTCGCGCAGCCCGCCGCCGCCCGGGATGCCCGGGACGACGACGGTCCTGGCCGGGCCGGTGGAGGCTGGCAGCCAGTCGGCGCCCTTCCCCTTGCCGAGGACCGCCCGCGCCGACGCCGCCACCCGTCCGCTGATGGTGCGCACCTCCACGGCCATGACCAGCGGCGAGGGGGCGAGGTCGCGCAGCCGCACGGCCCGGTGCTCGCCGGGTTTGAGCACCAGGCTGCTGCCGCGGTCGCTGACCACGGGCCCCTCGCCGGCGTAGATCATGACTTCCACGATGGTCTCGGCGGCGTCGGCGTTGGCCAGGTAGAGCACCACGTCCGCGGCGGCCGGGCCGGGGCCGACGAACCACGCCCCCGCGCCGGGCTCGGCGCACCGCACCCCGGCCAGGCCGCGCGCCGTGCCGGTGAGCCGCCGGGTCGTCTGCGCGGCCTCCAGGCCGGCGGCCATCGCGCCGGTGCCGGAGATCTCCAGCGGCGCGGACTTGGCCGGGACCTCGCGCTGCCACAGCACGCCCGGCCGATCGAGCCGCGCGGGGCCGGACGCCTTGCCACCGGACGGCTTGCCGCCGGGCTCGGCCACCTCGGCGACGGCGGCGACGCCGTCGCCCTTGCCGCCCGGCGGAGTGATCGCGCTGACGCGGGCGCCTGCCGGGTCGGGGCACACGGTGGAGATCGACTCCACGGCGACCCTGCCGGGCGCGGCGACGGGGACGGGCGCGACGCCCTGGCGGGTGACGAACGCCACGCCGAACAGCGCCGCGAGGGCTATCAGCACCAGTCCGAGGAAGCCGAAACGGTTCTCGATCAGCGCCCGCACCGGACCGGCACCTCCCAGGGCCGGCCCTCGACCGGCGCGCCCATCGGACGAGCACCTCCCGCGGTTCCCGCTCGACCAAGCACGATCACCGGACCAGCACCTCCTGGCGTTCGCGTTCGATCGGGATCTCGGGGTACTCCTCCACGGCCTCGGCGCCGCGGGCGCCGGGCGAGGCGAAGATCAGTACGAGCGCGACGAGCGCGAGTTGCACCCACAGCCACGCCCCGTGCCAGAAGGATTCGTGGTCCACGGTGACGCGGCCCCCGGCGGCGGGCGCGTCGAAGCCCTGCGCCCATCCGTCGACGGTGCGCGCCGCGAGCGAGGTCGAGCCGGCCTCGGCCGTCCACCCGCCCGCGGGCTCGGCCAGCACCAGGGTGCGCTCGACGGGCCCGGCCGGCACGTCGACCGCCAGCCCGCCGCCGGCCGTCTCGGTGTACTCGACGGGAACCCGCGCGCCGCCTTCCTCCAGCAGGTAGGCCCGGCCGAGCGGCTGGACCAGGCGCCACAGCCCGCCGTCCGGCGAGAGGTTCACCCGCGCGAGCGCCGGGTCGGAGTCGAGGGAGCGCCGGACCTCGGTCGCGACGGGGCCGGGCACGGCGACGAAGCGGACGCCGTAGGCGGCCAGCGCGACCGCGTCGTCCCCGCCGCGGCCGGAGATGACGCCCGCCACGATGTCCGACAGCCGGTGGCGCACGGCGTCCGGCACCGGCAGCTCGGTCTCGCCGATCAAGGGGGTGCGCCCGCGCAGCAGGGTGAAGCTCAGCAGGCCGTCCTTGCCCGAGCGCAGCACGACCGTGCTCTCGCCCCGGGTCGAGGCCGCCGCGACGAACTCGGTGATCACGGCGGGCGCGTCGCGCCGCAGCGGCCCGCTGACGCCGTCCTTCACCCACAGGCCCGCCACCAGGACGGGCGAGGCGCAGGCCACCAGGACCATGACGGCGGCGGCGGCCCGCCGCAGGCCGCCCGCCCGGTGAAGCTCGATGACGCGGTGACCGGTCAGGGCCGCGGCCACGATGAGGCCGGTGGCGGCGAAGGCGAGCGGCACGCCGGGCCAGGCGGGGACGCCTTCGACCGGGACGCGGGCGGCCACGGTGGCCACCAATACGCCGAAGACGGTGACGCCCCAGCCGACCACGACGACCATCTGGTGGCGGCGGAACAGCAGGGCGGCCAGCGCGGCGGCGATCAGGCCGCCGGTCGCCCACACGGGCGGCACTCCTGGACCGCCCGGACTGAGCAGCAGGAGCGCCTGCGGCGGCAGGCGGAGGTCGACCAGGCCGGCCCGGTGCAGGCCGGCTTCGAGCAGGATGCGCCCGGGGTCGGCGGCGATCTGGGCCAGCCACGGGAACAGCAGCACGATCGGCACGGCCATCGCGATGCCGAGCGAGACGCCCACCCCGCGCCTGACGCCGCCGAACGAGACCGCGGCGAGGCCGCCGAGCACCGCCACCAGCACGTACACCAGCGGGGCGAACGCCGTGCCCACCGCCAGCAGCAGGCCGAGCGCCCACGCGGCCCGCCGCGCGCTACGGCGCTCGCCCGTGATGACCTTGGCGGCGAACGCGGCGTAGGCGGGAAGCAGGACGAACACCACCGCCGTGCCGAGCCGCCCGGCCGCGACGGCGCCGGTCGCCACCGGGAGCAGCGCGTAGGACGCGGCGAGCCAGACGCGGGCCAGCGGATGGGAGATCATCGACCGGGTCGCGATGTAGGCGGACAGGCCGGCCAGCGGCACGCAGCCGAGCAGCAGCACCGAGACCGCGAGCCACGTCTTGCCGAGGAAGATCGTCGAGAGGGCGGCGAGGACCGCGACGTACGGCGGGGCCCAGCCGTCGGAGCCGAGCCCGCTGGCGTGGTAGTCGGAGGTGTAGAAGTGCCACAGGTCGGAGGCGCCGCCCACGACGGGCACGAGCGCGCCTCCGCCGAGCAGCCCGCCGTACAGCAGCGACCGCTCGGCGGCGACCGTGACGGCCACGAGGCCGAGGCAGAGCAGCACGCCGGGGTTGCTGAACACGCGTTGCATCAGCCCGGCGTCGGTGAGCAGCTCTTCGCCGTCGTCCTCCTGGGACGGCTCGGATATCACCGCGTGGTGCCGGCCGGCGGAGTCGATGGGCCCCGACCCCGACAGGTAGCCCTGCACCATGTCGGTCAGGCGCCGGAAGGCCATGCCCGACGGCGTGAACAGCCGTTTGACCTTGGGGTAGCCCTGCTTCCTGTCCTGCTTTCTCGCCTTCCGCGCCCTGAGCAGGCGGCGGGGGCCGCCGAGGACGGAGGCGAACGCCGCCACCTCGTCCAGGGCGTTGGCCGGCTGCTTGGCCAGCAGCAGCAACAGCGTGCGGAACAGCGACAGGAACAGGTTGCGGACGATCGACCACTGCATCTGCCGGAACGGCAGGTTCGCCATGATGACGAACATGGCGTTGTGCCGGTCCAGCCTGCGGGGATGGACGTCGCTCACCGCCATGCGCCGCCTGCGCCTGGTCGCCGCCTCGGCGTGCCAGGCGACCGCGTCGGTGACGCACAGCACGCGGTGGCCGGCGGCGGTGGCGCGCCAGCACAGGTCGAGGTCGTCGCGGAACAGCGGCAGCGCCGGATCGAGGCCGCCGAGCCGCTCCCACACGTCGCGGCGGATCAGCATGCCGGCCGTGGACACCGACAGCACCTCGTGGACGCCGTCGTGCTGGCCCTGGTCGTACTCGCGGGATTCGAGACCGGTGTCGCGGCGGCCCGACCGGTCGACGGTGACGCCGACCTCCAGCAGGGTGCGGCGGTCGAGCCAGTCGCGCAGCTTGGGGCCGAGGATGGTGGCCTTCTTGTCGCCGGCGGCGGCCCACAGCAGCGCCTCAAGGGCGCGCCTGTCGGGCGCGCAGTCGTCGTGCAGCAGCCAGATCCACTCTTCGCCGCCGGTGCGCGGCAGCCGTTCGAGCACCGCGGCGACCGCTTCGCCGAACCCGGTGGAGCGGGGCATGGTGAGGACGGCGTTCTGGCCGAACGCCTCGGTGAGCATCTTGACGCTGCCGTCACGGCTGCCGTTGTCGACGCCGACGACCCGGTCGAGCGGGCGCGTCTGGCGCAGGACGCCCTCCAGCGTCTCCTTCAACCAGCGGGCGCCGTCATGCGAGACGACGATCGCTGTGACCGAGGGACGCGGCGGTTGCACGGAGACGGTGTCCTTGGGGGCTCGTGTGGCTTTGCGCCGATCACGATACGGCACCTCGGGCACGCCGGGTCCGCCAGTCCGCCAATCCGGTCGGCGACGGTCTCCGTCCAGGCGTGCCCCCGCCGGCGCCACGGCGTCCGCCCTGCCGACCACGTCCCCTCGCCCGGCCATCGGCTGTGGGCTCCCCTGCCCACGGCCGGCGGCCGTGACCGTGATCGTCCGGCGTCGCTCGTGACGTCGTCGTTACCAGGGGCGCCTTCTCATCGGCGCCCGCTTGGCCGACTCAGCCGGCCTCCCGCTTGATCCTGCGTCGTTCGCGCTCGGACAATCCCCCCCAGATGCCGAACCTCTCGTCGTGCTGCAGCGCGTATTCAAGGCACTCGGCCCGCACTTCGCAGGACCGGCACACCTTCTTGGCCTCCCGCGTGGATCCGCCCTTCTCTGGAAAAAACGCCTCTGGATCGGTCTGCGCGCACAGTGCGCGCTCTTGCCATCCCAGCTCTTCCGCGCCGAGCATCTGTGCCATGACCAAGTCGGTCACTGCACACCTCCTGCTGATCGCCCGCCCGCCCCGCAACGGAGCCCCCCTTTTGAACACCTTCCTCAATACCCAGCATGTGAAAGGCGTAACAACACAGCTGTAATTACACGCGTGTGCCGCGTGTGGCGTCAAGCAGCATGACAGTATCCGGGGAAAGACCAGCTCACCCCGGTATGCAGGCATCGGCGGCATCCGCGGCCGCGTCCGTCGCTCGCCTTGTCGGCGGCCCGGCGGCCCTCTGATTCCCGATCTTCTATGCCCTCAGCGGTCGGAACCGTACCAGCGCGACCCCTGATCCACTCCTGAACCTGTCTGATCTCTACCATCGCTTTCCTCGGGCCTTGCCGGGGAGGAAGAGCGGTCGGGGGCGTAGATGGCGGTCGGGTCGATCGGCTCGTCCTGCCGGCCCGTCGAGGCGGACGGCGGCATGGGGGCGTTCAACGGGTCGTTCTGGAACGCCTTGGGGTCGAAGCGCACGGTCTTCTCCGCGGGCTCGTCCCAGCCGGCCGGAGACTGCTGCTGTCCCTGATGCGGGGCTTGCTCCTGGAGCGGCCGATCCTGGACGGGCGCCGCGTAGGGCTGGCCCTGGCCGGACGACGCGTAGGACTGGTCCTGGCCGGGCGCGTAGGGCTGGTCCTGGGCCGGCCGGTACGGCTGGGCGTCGGACGGAGGGCGCGTCCCGTACCCGGAGGAGTCCGCCGGCGTCTGCGGGTGCCCGAACGGGCTCGCGCCGTAGCCGGGGGTGTAGTCGGGCGTCCGCACGGGCTGCGTGCCGGTGTACTCCCCCGCGCTCTGGCCGGCGGCGTCGGCGGACGACGTGCCGGTGGCGCCGCCGCCCTGTGACTGCTGGTAGCTCTGCGCCTGCTGGTAGGCCTGCGCGATCTGCTGCTGGCGCGCGTCCCCCGCCGCCTCCGCGTACAGCGGAGAGGGCTCGGCCGGACGCCCGAACTCACCGGAGGAGTAGCCGCCGTAGGACTCGCCGCCGTCCTGCCCACCGGTCTGCCCACCGGTCTGCCCGAAGGAGTCGCCGCCGGTCTGCCCGTAGCCGTTCGGCTGCGTGACGCCCTGCCCGAACGACGATGAGGGCTGGTCCAGCGGGCTCGGCTGCGGGCCGGTCGGCGCGTAGGACGAGGACTGGTCCAGCGGGCTCGGCTGCGAACCCGTCTGGCCGTACGACGAAGGCTGGTCCAGCGGGCCCGACTGCGGGCCGGTCTGGCCGTACGACGACGAAGGCTGGTCCAGCGGGCTCGGCTGCGAACCCGTCTGGCCGTACGACGAAGGCTGGTCCAGCGGGCCCGACTGCGGGCCGGTCTGGCCGTACGACGACGAAGGCTGGTCCAGCGGGCTCGGCTGCGAACCCGTCTGGCCGTACGACGAAGGCTGGTCCAGCGGGCCCGACTGCGGGCCGGTCTGGCCGTAGGACGAAGGCTGGTCCAGCGGGCTCGGCTGCGGGCTCGTCTGGCCGTAGGTGGGAGACAGGTCGAACGGCGTCGGCGTCTCGTTGCCGCCCGGCAGGGCCTGACGCGCGCCGGTGGTGAAGGCGTCCGGGCTCGCGAAGCCGCCGCCGGTCCCGGGGGGTGCGTACGGCGAGGGCGTCTGCGCGTAGGGGTCGGAGGCCGGCTGTCCCGGCGGCTGCGGCGTGAAGGGGGACGCGGGCGGCTGCCCGAACGCTCCCGTGCCGGGCTGCTCGTAGGACCCCGAGGGCTGGGACTCGTAGGTGCCCGTGCCCGGCTGCTCGTAGGACCCGGAAGGCCGGGGCTCGTAGTTCCCGGCGGCCGGCTGCTCGTAGCTGCCGGTACCCGGCTGCTCGTAGTTGCCGGAGGGCTGGGGCTCGTAGTTGCCGGTGCCCGGCTGCTCGTAGTTCCCGGAGGGGCGCGGCTCGTACCCGCCGCCCGGCTGCGCCGAGCCGGGAGTGTGCGGCTGCTCGTACGCGCCGGAGGGCTGCGGCTCATAGGCGCCCGGGGCCTGCGGAGGCCGGCCGTTCGGGGCGCCCTGGCCGTAGGGGTCGGCGGACGCCTGGGCGGGCGCGTACGGGTCGACCGGCTGGGAGTGCTGCGGGGCGTACCCGCCGCCGGGCGGAGGAGGCAGCGCCGGCTGGAAGCCGCCGCCCTGGCCGTTGAACGGACCGCCCGGCTGTCCGTGCGGTCCCGGCTGTCCGTGCGGTCCCGGCTGTCCGTGCGGCCCAGGCTGACCGTTCTGCCCGGGCTGTCCGAGCTGTCCGGACTGCTCGGGGTAGCCCTGCTGAGGGCCGGGCTGCTGACCGGGCTGCTGGACGCCCGGCTGCTGCTGGGGGTAACCGGGCTGCTCGGGGGCGCCCTGCCCCTGCGGCGGGCCCGCCTGCTCGTGGAACCCGTACTGCGGCTGCTCCGGATAGCCGTGCTGGGAGCCGGGCTGTCCGGGGTGTCCCTGGGGCCCGAAGCCGGGCATGCCGTACGCGTCCTGCCGGGGCCGGGGCGCCGCGGCGGCGCCCTCGGGAAGCACCGACATGGCGTACACCAGCCCGACGGCGACCAGGGCGAGGGAGGGCAGGCCGGTCAGCAGGTGCTCGATCAGGCTGAGACCGCCGCCCGCGCCGCCGATGAGCACGCCGATGAGAGCGATCACACCGAACACGGCCGCGACCGCGAGAGCGATGACGGCGACGAGGCCGGCCAGGCGGGCGCGGGGGGTCGGCGGCCCGAACCTGGTGACGAGGACGATCGCGCCGAGCGCGAGTGCCACGTTGACCGGCGAGTCCAGCGTGAGCAGCGAGGAGGCCGCCCGGATGCCGAACGGCAGCCCGGAGCCGAGGAACATGCTCTCCACCCCGACGAGGACCTGTGCGCAGACCACCGCAAGCATGATCCAGGCCGCAGGCTCGCGGAGCCGTCCGGGCTCTACTTTGACCACAACTACCCCCCAATGGGTCCATACGGCAACCGCAGTTTTGCACATCTCCGCACTTTGGGGGCACGAGACCCAAGAACCTCATAGATCACATAAGCCCTTTTTGTCCGGTCATTTCGGTCCGTATCCGCTGTGGAGCAGGGGTTTTTCGACCGCGCCGATCCGCTCACCGGCCGAGGGCGGAGCAAGCGAAAGGCAATGGAACACTTGACACATGCGCATCCTGTCCCTGGCCGGCGGCATCGGCGGCGCCCGCTTCCTACGCGGGCTCCGGGCCGCCGCCCCCGACGCGGAGATCACCGTCATCGGCAACACCGGTGACGACATCACCCTCTTCGGCCTTCGCGTATGTCCAGATCTCGACACCGTCATGTACACCCTCGGCGGCGGCATCGACGAGGAACAGGGCTGGGGCCGGGCCGGCGAGCACCACGTCGTCAAGGCCGAGCTCGCCGCCTACGGCATGGAGCCGCAGTGGTTCGGCCTCGGCGACCGGGACATCGCCACCCACATCGTCCGCACCCAGATGCTGAACGCGGGCTACCCGCTGTCGGCGGTCACCGAGGCGCTGTGCGACCGCTGGAAGCCGGGCGTCCGGCTGATCCCGATGACCGACGACCGCGCCGAGACCCACGTGGTCATCGAGGACGACCAGGGCAGGCGGGCGATCCACTTCCAGGAGTGGTGGGTGCGCCTGCGCGCCTCGGTGCCGGCCCGGCAGATCGTCCTCACCGGCGCGGACGACGCCAAGCCCGCGCCCGGGGTGCTGGAGGCGATCGAGCGGGCCGACGCGGTGATCCTGCCGCCGTCCAACCCGGTGGTGAGCATCGGGACGATCCTTCAGATCCCGGGCATCCGGGAGGCCCTGGAGGCCAAGACCGTGGTCGGCGTCTCCCCCATCATCGGCGGCGCCCCCGTCAGGGGCATGGCCGACGCGTGCCTCACCGCGATCGGCGTGGAGACCAGCGCCCAGGCGGTGCTGGAGCTCTACGGCTCCCGCCTCCTCGACGGCTGGCTCGTCGCCGAGCAGGACGCCGGGGTCGCGCTCGACGGGGTGCGCGTGCTGGCCAGGCCGCTGCTCATGACCGACGTCGAGGCCACCGCCGAGATCGCCCGCGCCGCCCTGGAGCTGGCCAGGTGATCACCGTGCACGGCGTGGCCGGCCTGCCGGAGGTGCGGCCGGGCGACGACCTCGCCGCGCTCATCGCGGGCGCGGTGCCCGACCTGGCCGACGGAGACATCCTCGTGGTCACCTCCAAGATCGTGAGCAAGGCCGAGGGCCGCGTCCGGCGGGCGGACGGCCGCGCCGAGGCGATCGCCGAGGAGACCGAGCGCGTGGTCGCCCGGCGGGGCGACACCGTGATCTCCCAGACCCGCCACGGCTTCGTCATGGCGGCGGCCGGGGTGGACGCCTCCAACACCGAGCCCGGCACCGTGCTGCTGCTGCCGCTCGACCCGGACGCCTCGGCCCGCCGCATCAGGTCGGGCCTGCCCGCGCGGGCCGGGGTGATCCTGTCCGACACCTTCGGCCGCCCCTGGCGCAACGGGCTCACCGACGTGGCGATCGGCGCGGCGGGCGTGCGTCCGCTGGACGACCACCGCGGCCGCTCCGACGCCTACGGCAACCCGCTGTCGGCGACGGTCACGGCGCTGGCCGACGAGATCGCCTCGGCCGCCGAGCTGGTCAAGGGCAAGCTGGACGGGGTGCCGGTGGCCGTCGTCCGCGGGCTTTCCCACCTGGTGACCGACGAGGACGGCCCCGGCGTCCGGCCGCTCATCCGGCCCGCCGACGAGGACATGTTCCGGTACGGCTCCGCCGAGGTGCTGTTCGCGCGGCGCACGATCAGGGAGTTCACCGCCGACCCCGTGGACCCGGCCGCCGTCAGGCGCGCCGTGGCCGCCGCCATCAGCGCGCCCGCCCCGCACCATACGACGCCCTGGCGCTTCGTGCTGCTGGAGTCGGCGACCACGCGCGAGAAGCTGCTGGACGCCATGCTCGCGGCCTGGGAACGCGACCTGCGGGCCACCGGTTTCGACGAGGAGTCGATCGCCCGGCGGGTGCGGCGCGGGGACGTCCTTCGCCGCGCCCCTTACCTGGTGGTCCCCTGCCTGGTGATGGAGGGGTCCCACACCTATCCCGACGAGCGGCGCAACGCCGCCGAGCGCGAGATGTTCGTCGTCGCCACCGGCGCGGGCGTGCAGAACCTGCTGGTGCAGCTCGCCGTCGAGGGGCTGGGGTCGGCGTGGGTGTCCTCCACTATGTTCTGCCGCGAGGTGGTGCGCGAGGTGCTCGACCTGCCCGAGGCGTGGGATCCGATGGGCGCCGTGGCCGTCGGCCGCGCCGCCGCGCCGCCGCGCGACCGTCCTTCGCGCGACCCCGGCGACTTCATCGTCACGCGCTGAGGCCGCCGAGGCCGCTGGGAACGGTCTGGACGGCCGGCGCTTCGGCGGGCGCCGGCCTGCCACCGCGTCCTCGCGGCGGCCACCCGTTCAGGCGTCCGAACGGCCCCGCCTGCCTCAGCGGGGGCCACCGCAGGTCGGATGGCACAGGCGGCGGGCCAGGGCGCTCAGGAAGACGTCGATGATCTCCCCCGGCTGGGACGCCACGTGCAGCGAGCCGTTGGTGAGCGAGACGATCTCGCCGAGCGCCGCGCGGTCCACGTCCTCGCCGAACGCGATCATGATGATCTGGACGGGGCGGTCGGGGTCCCAGGCGTCGCGCAGCTCGCGCACGAGCTCCGCCCGGGACAGCCCCGCTCCGTCGTCCTTGCCGGCCGTGATGACGAGCAGGGAGTTGTTCATCGCCGGGTCGTACTTGGCGGTGACCTCGCGGAACCCGGCGAAGATCGTGTCGTAGAGGGAGCTGTCGCGCTTCTGGAAGGGCCGAAGGCTCCGGGTGAGCGACTCCAGCCGGGAGCGGCGGGTGAACTGGTCGTCCTCGCCGGGAGGTTCGGTGATCGGGCCGAGGCTCACCAGCGAGCGGTACCCCCTTCCGCCGCCCAGTCCCTCGGCGAACTCCCACAGGCCCATGCGGGTCGACGCGGGGAAGAGCTGGAGGCCGAGCCGGGCGGCCTTGAGCGCCACGGAGTGCCGGGTGGCGCCCTTCTCGCCCGCGATGGGCTCGGCCATGTGCCGCCCGGCGTCGGCCACCACCAGGATGTCGCTCGGCGGCGCCAGCCGGCTCCAGGCGTCCAGCGCCTCGTCGATCACCGCGGGGGTGATGGACGGGCGCGGGCTCGGCCGCTCGGAGGGAATCTCCGGTCCCGCGCCGAGCGGCGGCTCCCGGCCGTCAGGGAGCCGGAACCCGCCGCGCCGTACGGTGTCCGCCACCTCCGGCGACCTGAGCCAGTCGCCGAAGAGCCGGGCCCCGGCGGCCCGCGCGGCGTCGCCGGCCGTGACCACGTAGGGATAGTCGAGCATGATCGTGCCCTCTTTGGGGTGCAGCGCGACGACCGGGTCGCCGGAGGGCGTCCGGTCGTGCAGCCACACCGACTGCTCGGGCACGACGACGACGGGCCGCTGCCAGAAGGAGCGGTCGTCGACGGCCGTGAGCATGGAGCGGTAGTCGGGGGCGGAACCGGCCTGGGCCATGCGCACGAACGCGGTCAGCTCCCTGGCCCCCTTCTCGCCGTCGCCGGCGATGTCGGTGGCGGCGGCCACGGTGACGATGCCGGCGCCCGCGACCGACGGGTCGGGGATCCGGACGACGTCCGGCTCGTCGGAGGTCGGCCGGAGCCGGCCGCGCGCCGTCGCCGGGAAGATCATCTCCCAGCTCATCTCGGTCTTCCGCTCGGCGAACCGCCGGGCGAGCGAACGGCGGGTGGCGAAGACCAGCGGCGAGGAGGCGAAGACGGTCTCCTGCGGCGCGATGCCGGGCGCCCCCTGCTTGCGCGCCAGCCGCACCCACGCCGAGGAGTCGGCGATCCAGGCGTCGGGCCGGCCGGCGAGCACGCCCGCCTGGTCGCCGATCAGCGTGCGCAGGACCGGCGCCGGCGGCTGCTCGGTGACCTGTACCAGCACGCACCTGCCGTCCACCGCGGCCTTGCGCGCGTTGAACCGCTCGGCCGCCTCCATGGCGACCGGGGCGACGTCCACCGCGGCGTCCACGCCGACGAGCACCGGGTCGCGGCCGGAGCACGGGCCGCCGCGGGTGAGGACCACCGCGGCCACGCCCGCGAGCAGGGCCAGGGCGAGCAGCGTCGCGGGCAGGGCGCGACGCCTGCTCCGTCGGCGCGGAGGCTCGGCGATCGGGTCCGCGCGGTGCCGCCCAGGCCGGCCAGACGCCACGGTTCGCCTTTCTGGATCGCGGTACAGAGGACGAGTCGGACGATTCTCCCAAGCGCCACCATAGGCGGCGCAAGTACCCGCACAGCGGGAAGGGGGAACTTGTTATAACTCCGTCTGATAACGCGGCCGGAGCGGGACCGAGACCGCGGCGCCCCCTTCGTCGCCTTCCTCACCGCCCGCACGCGAGAACGACGGCGAGGTCACAGCAGCGGGACCTTCCGGCGGACGCTGCCGCAGACGCCGTCGCTGGCCTGGGCCGCCGCCACGCGCTCCGCCGAGGGGGTGCCGTACCCGGTGGTGCGCTGGCGCAGCGGGCGGCCGGTGGGCTCCACCATCGCGACGATGTCACTGATCGTCTTGTACGAGCCGTTCTCCGACCCGGCCATTCTGCTGATCGTCTCCTCCATCAGCGTGCCGCCCAGGTCGTTCACGCCGCCCGACAGCACGGCCCGGCACAGGTCGTCCTGCAGCTTGACCCACGAGCACTGGATGTTGGCGATCGCGCCGTGCAGCATGATGCGCGCCAGCGCGTGCACGGCGCGGTTCTCCCTGGCCGTCGGCCCCGGACGGGCGATGCCGGCCAGGTAGATCGGGGCGCTGTGGTGCACGAACGGCAGCAGCACGAACTCCGAGAAGCCGCCGGTCTCCTCCTGGATGCGGCGGATCAGCCTGATGTGCGCCACCCAGTGCGCCGGGGTGTCCACGTGGCCGTACATCATCGTCGAGGTCGTCGGGATGCCGACGCGGTGCGCGGCGGTGATGACCTCGACCCACTCGCGGGCCGGCAGCTTGCCCTTGGTCAGCACCCACCGCACGTCGTCGTCGAGGATCTCCGCCGCCGTGCCGGGCAGCGAGTCGACCCCGGCCTCCTTCGCGGCCACCAGCCAGTCGTGGATCGACAGGTTCGTCCGGCTCGCGCCGTTGATGACCTCCATCGGGGAGAAGGCGTGCACGTGCATGCCGGGGACCTTCCGCTTCACCGCCTTGGCGATGTCGAAGTACGCCGTGCCGGGAAGGTCGGGGTGGATGCCGCCCTGCATGCACACCTCGGTCGCCCCCGCCTCCCACGCCTCGGCCGCCCGGTCGGCGACCTGGTCCAGGGAGAGGGTGTAGGCGTCGGCGTCGGTCCGCCGCTGCGCGAACGCGCAGAACCGGCAGCCGGTGTAGCAGACGTTGGTGAAGTTGATGTTCCGGTTGACGACGTAGGTCACCGCGTCGCCGGCGGCCTCCCGGCGCAGGCCGTCCGCCACCCGGCACAGCTCCTCCAGGTCGGCGCCGTCCGCGCCGAGCAGCGTGAGGGCCTGCGCGTCGGTGAGCCTCGCGGGGTCGGCCGCCGCGCGGCGCAGGGCCTCGCGCATGTCCCCGTCGACGGCGCCGCCGCCCGCGCGCGCCGGGACGCGGTCGCGCAGGGCCTCCCAGTCGCCGTAGACGTGCGCGAAGTCGTCCCGCCTGTCCTGTGAGCGGCCGGTGGCGTCCACCTCCACGTGCAGGTCCGTACGCCCGGCCGAGGCGAACCCGCCGTCCGGCTCCTGCCAGGGCGCGCCCACCGGCGTCACGTCCCGCGCGAGGCCTGTCTCCGGGTCGGCCAGCGCGGCGACGTGGGCGCGCAGGCGCGGGTCCAGCCACGGCTCGCCGGCGAGAACGTACTCGGGGTAGATCGTCAGGCGTTCCTTCAGCGTGAACCCGGCGGCGGCGGTGCGGGCCGCGAGCTCCTCGATCTGCGGCCAGGGGCGCTCGGGGTTGACGTGGTCGGGGGTCAGCGGCGAGACCCCGCCCCAGTCGTCGATGCCGGCCCTGATCATCAGGGCGTACTCGTCGCCGATGAGGTTGGGCGGCGCCTGCAGGCGCGTCTTGCCGCCGAGGACGAGCCGGGCGACCGCGATGGTGGCGGCCAGCTCGTGCAGGTCGGCGTCCGGTATGCCGCGCATCGCGGTGTCGGGCTTGGCGCGGAAGTTCTGGACGATGACCTCCTGCACGCCGCCGTACTCGCGCGCGACCCGCCGGATCGCGAAGATCGACTCGGCCCGGTCGGCGACGGTCTCGCCGATGCCGATCAGGATGCCGGTGGTGAACGGCACGTTGGAGCGGCCGGCGTCCTCCAGCACGCGCACGCGGACGGCCGGGTCCTTGTCCGGCGAGCCGTAGTGGGCCTGGCCCTTCTCCTCGAACAGCCGCCGGGAGGTGGTCTCCAGCATCATGCCCATGGAGGGGGCGACCGGCTTGAGCCGCTGGAGGTCGCGCCAGGTCATCACCCCGGGGTTCAGGTGCGGCAGCAGCCCGGTCTCCTCCAGGACGCGGATGGCCATGGCGCGCACGTAGGAGAGGGTGTCGTCGTAGCCGTGGGCGTCCAGCCACTCGCGGGCCTGGTGCCAGCGGTCCTCGGGCCGGTCGCCGAGCGTGAACAGCGCCTCCTTGCAGCCCATGGCGGCGCCCTGCCGGGCGATCTCCAGCACCTCGTCGGGGCTGAGGAACGGCGCGGGCAGCTTGCCGGGGGCGGTGGCGAACGTGCAGTAGCCGCAGCGGTCCCGGCACAGCCGGGTCAGCGGGATGAACACCTTGCGGCTGTAGGTGACGATCTTGTCCCTGCCCACGGAGGCCAGCCCGGCGTCCCTGACCCGGCCCGCGTGGTCGAGGAGGCGGTCCAGGTCGTCGCCTCTGGCGTGCAGGAGAACCGTGGCCTCCGCCAGGTCGAGCGCCTTGCCGTCCCTTGCCCGAGCCAGCGCCCGCCGCATGGCGGCGTCTGTGGGGTTCACGTTCATGCATCGCACAGTACGAAACCGTTCGAGCCGGGTGATCCGCCGGGGTGCCGTGCCCGCGACGCCGATCACGCCTGCGAGGCGCGCGCAGTGGGCGAGAGCACTCCACTCATGTAGTGATGCTTAACAGTTAGCCATAGCGATTCTCGATGGACGTGAATATATGCACCGGCACATAATTGGAGGGCAACCACGAGAGAGCTCCGAAGGAGTCCCGATGTCCTGGCTCATCCCCCTGCTCATCGCCGCCGCCGCCGTGCTCGCCCCGCTGTTCGGCAGCGACACCCGCGACGGGCGCGACTGGACGCCCAGTTCCCCCACCACGCCCGGCGGCCCGACCTCGTTAACCGCCCGCTGACGCGCCGACGCGCCGACCGCAACCCTCCGGGCCGCAACCGGCCGCGGCGACCCGCCCGCTCCGAAACGAGCGGCGGCGCTCAGAACGAGCGGTAGTCGCGAGCGGCCATCCGGGGGCCGCGGGCCGGCGGGCGGCGGCCGCCGAGTTCGAGCAGCCGCACGACGCGGTGGCGGTGCCCCCGGTAGGGCTCGAGCAGCTCCAGCATCCCCGCGTCGTCGGTCTTGCGGCCGGCCAGCGACCAGCCCACCAGCGCGGGAAGGTGGTAGTCGCCGACCGAGACGGCGTCGGGGTCGCCGTGCGCCCGCTGGCGGATCTCCGCCGACGTCCACACCCCGACGCCCGGCAGGGCCCGCAGCAGCCGGTCGGCCTCCGGCTCCCCCGCCGCCTCCAGCTTGCCGGCGTGCGGCGCGGCGTTGACGATCGTGCGCGCCCGTACGGCCTCCGCGCCGGCGCGGTGCCAGTCCCAGGACGGGATGCGCCGCCACACCTCGGGCTCGGGGAACACCCGCATCGCCGCGGGCGCCGGGCCCGGCGCGGGCTCGCCGTACCTGGCGAGCAGCCACCGCCACGCCCGCCAAGCCTCGCGGCCGACGACCTTCTGCTCCAGCACGGCGGGCACCAGCGCCTCGAACACGCGCAGCGTACGGCCCACCCGCAGCCCGGGGTGGCGGGAGGCCAGCTCGCGCACCAGCGCGTGCGCCTCGTGCCCGAGCGCGTCCATCAGGCGGACGAATTCGCCGGCCCGGTCGTGGGCGCCCAGCAGCTCCGGCAGCGTTTCGAGCAGCCACCCGGCCCCCGGACCCCAGGCGAGGGCGACCACGGTGCGCTCGCGCGGCTCGGCGGTGACGCGCAACGTGCCCGGCCCCTCGGGCGTGCGGCAGGTGCGCCAGACCGCGCCGTCGGCGGTGAGCTGCCAGGCGGGGTCGCCGCCGCCGCGCCGGTGCGGCGCCATGGTGGCCTCCACGTCCACCGGCCAGTCGGGCCGCCACCTGCGTTCTCGCACATCGCCAACACTATGGGCGCGACCGGCCCGGCCGCGCCCCTCCCCTCCCCGCCGTACGCGGGTTCAGACGTCGCTGGAGAAGCGGACCGCGTTCGCCGGGAGCCGCACGCCCGGCCAGACGCGCGCGCCGGCCAGCAGCTCGTTGCCCTCGCCGACGACCGCGCCGTCCCCGATGACGGCGTCGCGCAGCACCGCGCCCGAGGCGACCCTGGCCCCGGCCCCGACCACCGAGCCGACGACGACCGCCCCGGACTCGATGACGCAGTCGGCGTCCAGCACGCTGCCGTGGACGGAGGCGTCCGACCGCACGACGGCCCTCGGGCCCACAACCGTGCCGCCCTCGATCTTGGCGCTCGGCGAGACCTCGGCGCCGTGCAGCGTCATGAACTCCCCGCACGGGCCGGGCAGCGCCGGCGAGGGCAGGCGGCCCAGCACCAGGTCGCAGGAGCCCTGGACGAACGCCGCCGGAGTGCCGACGTCCAGCCAGTACGAGCGGTCGGCGTACCCGAGCACCACCTCACCGGAGGCGATCAGGCCGGGGAACGTCTCGCGTTCGACGGAGACCACCTGCCCCGCCGGGATCTGGTCGATGACCGAGCGCTGGAAGACGTAGCACCCGGCGTTGATGCGGTTGGTCTCGGGATTGGGGGTCTTCTCCAGGAAGGCGGTCACCCGGCCGTCCTCGTCGGTCGGCACGCACCCGAACCGCGACGGGTCGTCCACCTCGGTGAGGTGCAGGGTGACCGCCGCGCGGCGCGCCACGTGCAGCCCGACCTGCTCGGAGATGTCGTGCCCGGACAGGATGTCGCCGTTGAGCACGAGCACCGGCGCGTCCGGGCCGCAGGTCAGCGCCTGGGCGGCGTTGCGGATGGCGCCGCCGGTGCCGAGCGGGGTCTCCTCTGTCATGTACTCGAGCGACAGGCCGAAGGAGGAGCCGTCGCCGAACGCCTCGGCGAACATCGAGGCGCGGTAGGAGGTGGCGAAGACGATGCGCCGGACGCCGAACGACTTGGCGCGGGCGAGCTGGTGGGCGAGGAAGGGGACGCCGGCCGTGGGAAGCAACGGCTTGGGGGTGTTCAGGGTGAGGGGGCGCAGACGGGTGCCCTGGCCGCCGACTAGGAGAATGGCCTCAAGGTGCGCCGACTCCGGCGAGTAGCTGCTCGTCACATCGTGAGGCTAGCTCACTGATCGGCCGCCCGTTGATAGCTGAGCAGATGCGCTTCGGCAGAGGCATCCCAGGTGAACTCCCGCGACCTGGCCATCCCCGCCTCGGCCAGCGAGCGGCGGCGTTCGGAGGACTCCAGCAACGCCCGCAGGGCGTCCCTGATGCTCTCGGCGTCCGGCTCGGTGTAGGCGACGGCCTCCCCGCCGACCTCGGGCAGCGACGTGCGGTGGGTGGTGAGCACCGGCGCCCCGCACGCCATGGCCTCCAGCACGGGCAGCCCGAAACCCTCGCCGCGGGACGGGAAGGCGACCACGACGGCGCCGCCGAGGAAGCCGGGCAGGTCGGCGAAGGACAGGTAGCCCGGCCGCACCACCCGCACGGTCACCGGCAGCCCGCTGATCGCATCGTCCACCTCGTCGCTCCAGCCGGCGCCGCTCGCCAGCACCAGCGCGGGCGGCGACGGCAGGTCGCGGACCGCCTGGCCGAAGCCCTTCACCAGGTTCGGGACGTTCTTGCGCGGTTCGAAGGCGCCGAGGAACGCCACGTACGGGCGGCCGCGCAAGCCGAGCCGCCCGGACACCCGCTTGATCTCGTCGTCGGAAGGCCGGTGGAACAGCGCCCGGTCGACCCCGTGGTAGGCGACGTCGATGCGCGTCGGGTCGGCCGCGAGCACCCGCACCAACTCGTCGCGGGTGGCCTTGGACGGCACGATGACCCGCTCGGCGTTGCGGACCGCCGTGCGGGTCGCCGCGCGGAAGAAGGACGACCTGACCTTGTCGTGCCGGTCGGGCTCGGTGAACCAGGTGACGTCGTGCACGGTGGCGACCGTGGGCAGCCCGCAGTGCAGGGGGATGGAGTAGTACGGGGCGTGGATCACCTGCGCGCCGACCTGGCGGGCCAGCACCGGGATGCCCGTCTGCTCCCAGACCAGCCGGGCGGCCCTGTTGGTGATCGCGGGAGGCCCGGCGAGGATGCGGGCGGACGGCGCGATCTTGCCGTAGCGTTCGGCGTCGGCCCGCTGGCAGACGACAGAGACGTCGGCGCCCGCCCGGTCGAGGGCCGCGACCAGCCCGTCGACGTACCGGATCAACGCGCCGCGGTCGGCGGGCACCGCCGCGGCGTCGACGAGCACTCGAGGCGTCAAGAGCGATCGCTCCCTTCCGATCTCCGTGCCGGCCGATGCGGAGACCGCGCGGGCGAAGAGCACCAGATCGGTACGAGCCGGCAGAGGCACCCCTGTGTCCCGCCGGCCGCCGCCGGCCCTCTCCCCCCGATCCCCTATCGGATTCACTCTATTGCGAGGGTCCCCCGAATCGTGAGAGATATGACACGCATTTAGGACGTCGCACGGGCAACGAATGCCGAAAATCAGTCGTGATGGGCGGCGGCGGGAACGGTTTCCGCGCGCCGGGCGGCCAGGCCCGCCAGCCCCGCGCACGCCAGGTCGCCCAGCGAGACCAGCAGCCGCGAGCACAGCGCCGCCGCGAGCGCCGGCCCGGCGTCGAGCACCGGCGCCAGCGCCGCGACCAGCGCCACCTCGCGCACCCCCGCCCCGGCGGGCGCGATGACCACGATGAAGCCCAGACACCAGGCCAGCGAGAACGCCCCCAGGGACAGCGCCAGGGCGCGGGGGCCGGTCGCGCCGAGCCCCGCCACGATCAGCCACAGGGCGGCGCCGTAGGCGACCCAGCCCGCGAGGGCCCAGCCCGCCGAGACGAGCACGCCGCGGCGGCTCAGCGGGCGTTCGAGCGGCGGCCGTTTGAGCAGGCGGAGGCCGAAGCCGAGCACGCCGTTGACGACGCGCGGGTGCAGCGCGGCGACCAGCACGGGGAGCAGCAGGAGCAGCCAGGCGTACCGGGCCACGGAGTCACCGGCGAAGGCGGGCAGGGTGAGCGCGGCCACGGACAGACCGCTGGCCAGATAGATGGGATATGTCAGGAAGAACGCGGTGGCGCTGCGCGAGCGCGGGACGCCGAGATCCTTGCCCATCTCCATCTGCGCGAGCACCGGCCACAGCGACCCGGGGATGTACTTGCCGAGCTGGCCCACGAAGAACACCTTGGCGGCGCCGGCGAGCGGCAAGGGCGACCCGAGATCGGCCAGCAGGGCGCGCCACATCAGCATGCCGGCCGCCAGAGCCGCGATCACGGCCACCAGCGAACCGGCGAGCGGCAGCCAGGAGAGCCGGGCGAAGCCGTCGGCCACCTGCGCCCACCGCCCTGCGACGGCCCACACCCCGAACCCGAGCGCCACCAGCAGGAACGCCAGCCGGATCAGCTTCTTGCGGGTCACGCGAGGAGGCGGAGCGGTCACGGGACGCGTGCCGGTCACGGGGTGCGTACCGGTTCGGGGGGCTGCGGGAGCGCCGGCCCGAGCGGCCGGCGCGGCGTCTTGGTCGCCACCCAAAGGTAGGTGGGCACGACGGGCAGCAGCGCGCGCAGCGCCGGGCGCGGCGTCCGCGCCAGCGTGCCCTGCGCGGCCCGCCCCACGGCGCCCGGGAACAGCTCGGCGCCGGCGAAGCGCTCGGGCGAGGCGAGCACGGGGAAGGAATAGTCCCAGACGTGGAAGCCGGCGAGCATGCGGCGCAGCCCCGCCCGGGTGCGGAACCGCTCGTAGTAGTGGTCGGCACGGCCGAAGGCGCGCACGTAGCGGTCGGCCAGCGACGGCGGCAGGTAGGACAGGAACGGCAGCTTGTAGTGCGGCTCCATCACCCCGAGCCGGTTGCCCAGCCCCAGATAGAGCACGCCGTCGTCGGCGAGCACGCGGTGCAGCTCGCGCACCACCGCGTCGGGGTCGACCACGTGCTCGTAGATGTGGTTGAGCACCAGCACGTCCATCGAGCCGTCGGGGAACGGCAGCGCCGTGCCGTCGGCGCAGACGAACTCCACCCGCCCGCCGAACCGCTCGGCGGCCTTGCGCAGGCCCGGCACGTCGATGTCGACCCCGAACGCGTGCCGCGCGCCCGCCGACGCCAGCTCGTCGGCGATGAACCCCGCCGAGCAGCCGATGTCGGCGACGGTCAGCCCGTCGAGCACCCCGGGGGCGCCGGCCTCGGGGGCGGGATCGCGGCCCAGGAAGTGCGCGAGCACCGCGATGATCTTGGAGGCCTTGCGGCGCCGCTTCGCCTCGTCCAGCATCGCCGCCTGGATCTCCGAATACGCAAGCTGCGCCACCCGTTCAGTGCCCACGACGCCCAACATTAGTGCGTGGCGGGCGCGCCGAGGGCCCTGTCCACAGGGGCGGGACGCTCGTGATCCGGATGGTCAACCGAAGTCCATGATCGGACAAGACGGGCCGGGCGGGCCTACCGGCGGGTAACAGCTCGTCGTACGCTGGGCGGATGTTGAGCCGGCTGCGATCAAGTCCTCTGCTCCGGGTGGGGCTCGCGCTCGTCGCCCTCGCCTTCCTGGCATACGGCCTGTCCCGCAACTGGAGCGGCACCGTCGCCGCGCTCGGCAGGCTCTCGTGGTGGACGGTGACCGGATCCTTCGCCGCCGTCATGGTCGGCCTCGGATTCATGCTCGTCGCCTGGCAGGTGGTGCTCGCCGGCTTCGGCTCGCCGCTGCCGCTGCGGGTCGCCGCCAAGGTGCTGTTCATGGGGCAGCTCGGCAAGTACGTCCCCGGCTCGGTGTGGGCGTTCGCCGCGATGATCGAGCTGGCCCGCGACCACGGCTCCCCGCCGCGCCGCACATTCGGCGCCACCGTGGTCGGGCTGGTGATCTCGCTCGGCTGCGCGCTGGGCCTGGCCGCGGTCACCTTGCCGCTGACCTCGCAGGACGTGGCCAGGCAGGCGTGGTACCTGCTGCTTCTGATCCCGTTCATCGTGGTGGGACTGCATCCCCGGGTGCTGACGTTCGGGCTCAACCTCGCGCTGAGGATCGCCCGCAAGGAGCGTCTCGACCAGGTGCTCCCCGGGTCGGCGATGCTCGTGGCGGCCGCCTGGACGATGGCCGGCTGGCTGTTCTACGGCCTGCACATCTGGCTGCTGCTCCGCGACATGGCCCCCGGCGGCCCGTCGCTGCCGGCCGTCGCCGCCGGGGCGTACGCGCTCGCCTGGGTGACCGGGCTGCTGACCGTCATCGTCCCGGCCGGCATCGGCGTCCGCGAGGGGGCCATGGTGCTGGTGCTCACGCCCGTCCTGGACGCCCCGCACGCGCTGGTCATAGCGGTGGTGTCCCGGCTGGCGTTCACGCTGTCCGACGCCGTCTGGGCCGGCATCGGCTTCGTGGCGGCGCGCGGTCAGGCGCCCGCGGAGAGCAAGGCGGCGGCGTACGCGGCCCAGTAAGGCTCGGGGTCCACGGCCTTGACGCCCTGGCGCAGCCGCTCGGGCTCGCCGTCCTCGTAGAACCGGGCGATCGCCCCCGCCAGCGCCTCCGCCGAGCCCGGCTCGACGAGCAGGCCGTCCACGCCGTCGGTGACGTGGTCGGCGAGCGCGCCCACCCGGGTGGCGATGACCGGCAGGCCGTGCTCGTGGCCGAGCCAGGCGTTCTGACTGGCCGTGGCCGACCGGTAGGGCAGCACCAGGGCGTCGGCCCCGGCGAACAGCGCAGGCACCTCGCCGGCCGCCACGTACCCGGGCCGCAGCTCGACGCGGTCGCCCAGGCCCAGCTCGGCGACCAGGGCGCGCGTCTCGTCCAGGCCGCCCCAGAACTCGCCGGCCACCGTGAGCGACACGCCGGGCACCTGCGCCAGGGCGCGCAGCAGCAGGTCCAGGCCCTTGTACGGGCGCACCATGCCGAAGAAGAGCAGCCTGCGGCGCACTCCGCCCGCGGCCGCCGCGGCGTACTCGCCCTTGGCGGGAAGATGCGGCGGCAGGCCCGCCACCCGCACCGGCGCGGGCGCCAGCCCGCGGGCGAGCGCCGCCTGCTCCTCCGAGTGCGCGAGGACCCGGTCGACCCGCCGCAGCAGGGCCTTCACCAGCGGCGCGTCGTACGCCTTGCGCTCGTGCGGCAGCACGTTGTGGCAGAGAGCGACCACCTCGGTGGCGCGGCGCAGGCCTGACACGATGCCGAGATAGGGAGGCACCTGCACGGGGCTGAGCAGGGTCAGCACGGCGAGGTCGGCCCCGCGCAGCCGGCGCCCGCAGCGCAGCCACCCGTCAGGGCGGCGCCAGTCGAGATCGCGCCGGACGTGCGCGAACGGCTCGCCCTCCGGCGAGGAGATGGTCTGCTGCCCCGGGTACAGGAAGGACGGGTACTGCGCGCGCCAGGACTCGATGACGACGTCGTGGCCGAGCGCCGTCAGCCGGTGGGCCAGCTCGGTCGTGTGCTGCGCCCCGCCGCCCTTGTACGGATAGGTCGGCCCGACGATGGCGACGCGCACGTCATTCGCCCCGTGATCGCACGATCAGGTCGGCGAGCAGCGCCAGAGACCCGATGATCAACCCGGAGAGGAAGGTCATCACCGTGCTCGCCGGGAAGTAGAAGGGGTGCCGGATCATGTCGACGACGCCCTTGCCCATCGCGATGACGACCAGCCAGATCGCCGGCGGCATCAGCACCTTGAGCGGGTTGAAGTACATCACCATCCGCAGCACCTGCAGGATGTAGCGGTAGGCGTCGGAGATGAAGCTGAACTTCGACTTGCCCGCCCGCTTGCTGTACTCGATCGGCATGTAGTGCACGTCGTGCTGGTTCGACAGGAACGCCAGCGTGATCGTCGTCACGCAGGAGAACCCGGGGGGCAGCAGCCGCAGGTACGGCAGCGAGACCGACTTGCGGAAGGCGCGCAGGCCGGAGTTCAGGTCGGGGATCTCCTGCCCGGCCAGGCGCTCGGCGACCTTGCGGATGAACCACTTGGCCGGCACGCGCAGGATCTTGTGCGAGCCCTGCTCGCTGGTGCGCGCGCCCACGACCTGGTCGATCGTCGGATCCTTCTCCAGGATCTGCACCAGCTCGGGGATGCGCTCGTTGGGGTAGGTCATGTCGGCGTCGGTCCACACGACGATCTCGCCGCGCGCGTCCTGGGTGCCGATGCGGCGCACCGTGCCCGAGCCGCCGTTGCGGTGGAAGGCGACGATGCGCATGTTCGGGAACCGGGGCGCGGCGTCGCGCAGCCGCGCGAGCGTCTCGTCGGTGGAGTGGTCGTCCACGGCGACCAGCTCGTAGGTGTAACCGCTGGCGTCCATCGCGCCGCAGACGCGTTCCACCTCGGCGATGACGTGATCCTGCTCGTTGTAACAGGGCAGAACGATCGTCACATATGGCTTGGCGTCCACGGCGGATCCAGTCTCAGGCGTCTCGGTCACACTCACGTCGGGCGAGGATACAGTGCTCGGCCGGCATCCGACTGCCCCTGAACCCCATCCGGGACCCTTCCGTCCCCTTCGTCACCCTTCCCAACCCCCCAGCACCTATTCCCGCGTCCCCGCCCACACCGCCTCGGCACTACAGCGGGACGACGGACTGGACGCCCAGGACTCCTCGCAGGGCCGCCTTCAGGCGCTGGGCGGCGTCCGGGCCGGCGATCTTCACCCGGTAGGACTCGTCCATGTTGGCCAGCACGAGAGGCGCGCCGTACGGCCGTCCCTCGGGGTAGTAGAACCGCTCCAGCTCCAACGCGTGGGCCCGGTCCTCGAAGTAGACCTCCTCCACCCCGTCCACCTCACGGATCCTGTCGAAGATCGCCTGCCTCTCCTCGTCCTTGAGCGGCCGGTTCCGCAGCGGCGCGCACACCTCCTCGATGCGGTTGCCGCACAACGTCACCGTCACCTCGGCCGTGCCCTGCCAGAAATCCACCGGTTCGCGATGCACCATCCAGACTCCGGCGATCCGCCCCGCCTGCGCGGCCACCGCCGTGTAGGCGGCGGAACTCGCGAGCACGCCGACGTACGCGGGCGCGAACAGGTTCGGAGTGCTCACGATTTCCTGCGGCTCGACGTTCTGGGCCGCCCGCCACTTCTGGTACTGCTCTTCAGGGGTCTCGTACCGCAGCGAGACGACCCCCGGCACCGCGCGCAGCGCCGGCTCCACGCTCCGCGGGTCCCTGATGGCCCGCGCGGCGTCGTCCGGGCAACGCGGCCACGGGCTGTCGCACAGGATCACCCTGAAGCGGTTCTGGACCGGCCACGCGACGTCCGGCGGCGGCAGCGGTGTCCTGGACCGCTGGTACAGGTACCAGCCGCCGCCCCCCGACAGTGCGAGCAGCACCACGACGGCCAGCGCGGCCACCAGCGATCTGCGGTGCGCGGCCGCCCACCGCCTGAGCGCCGCCTCCCAGGCCGACAACCGCGATTCGCGCTCGGAACCGCTCCCGAAGGACAGCTCCTCACCGGCCTCCGCGCCTTCCACCTGGTGATTCACGTGACGTGCTCCTCTATCCGCCTCGTCCGGCCCGCCAGGCGGTGGAGCCTCACGAAGCGGCTCACCGCACCGGCCGCACCGTGCGCACGCCCGGCACGTTCCCAACGGCGTCCCGTATGCGCTTGAAGGCGTCCGGGCCGGAGATCTTCACCTGGAAGGACTCGTCCATGGTGCTCAGCGTGACGGGCGGAGGTCCCGACCGGCCCTCGGGGTAGTAGTGCTTGGCGAGCTCGAACGCGTGCTCCCGGTCCTCGAAGTAGACCTCCTCCACCCCGTCCACCTCGCGGATCCGGTCCACGATGGCCTGTCTCTCGTCGTCCGTGGGCGACCGGTAGTCGAACTGCGGGCACATCTGTTCGGCGTCGAGGCCGCACAGAGCGACCGTGACGTTCGCCTTGTCCCGCCAGAAGCTCGTCGGCCGCCGCTCGACCGCCGCCACGCCCGCGACCCGAAGGGCGCGCGCCGACATCGGGGCGAACAGATCCGGGTGGCCGAGCACCCCCTCGAAGGCATCGGTGAACATGTCGCGAGTGAGGGGGATCGGGGTGCCGTTCTGGTCGTAGGCGACGCCCTGCTCGGACTCCCTCCGGTACTGCTCTTCGGCTCCGGCGAACCTCAGCGAAGCGACCTCATCGATGGCGCGCAGTTCCGCCTCGATACGACCGACATCCCTGGCGGCCCGCACCTCATCGGGCTTGCAATCCCAGTAGCCGGTCCTGCACAGGAACACCCAGAAGTCGTTCTGCGCGGGGAAGGCGACGTCCGGCGGAGGAAGCGGCTTACGGGACTCCTGGTACAGGCGCCACCCACCGCCGCCCGCCGCCGCGAGCAGGACGACGACGGCCGCCCCGGCCGCGAGCAGCTTGCGGTGCGCGGCCGCCCACCGCCTGCCTGCGGTCTCCCACGTCCGGAAGCGAGACTCCCGCTCGGGGTCGCCGCCCCCGAACGAGAGCTCCTCGTCGGTCTCCGGCGGCTCCACTCGCCAGTTCATGCCGCAACTCTTCCGATCTCGACGACCCGCCGTCAACCGCGAAGACTCCACCCGCGAGCGACGGGCCGCACGAAGACTCCATCCGCCGGACGACGGGCCGCACGAAGACTCCATCCGCCGGACGACGGGCCGCACGAAGACTCCATCCGCCGGACGACAGGCCGGCGGTCCTCACTCGGGCCGCGGGACGACCATCCACACGTCGACGGAGAACGACCAGGTGCCGTTGGGCGCGTCGACCAACGAGCGCTCGTCCTGGCGGGCGCGGAGCCGCACCACCTGCTCGGGCGTCCCGTACCGCACCAACTGCAGCCGCTCGGCGGCCAGCAGCACCGGGACGCGCCCCGCCGCGCGCACCCGCTGGACCAGGCGGGACACGTCGGAGGCCGCCGCCACGTCACGGCCCGGTTCCGCCCGGCCGGTGTCCTGGACGGTCAGCGCCGGAGAGCCCGCCGGCGGCGGCGCGTCCGTCCCGCCCGCCAGGCGGACCTGCGCGGCCGGCCGGTCGCACATGGCGCGGACGACCTGCGTGAACCGGTCGCCGGTGACCCGCTCGACGATCAGCACCGACGCGTCACGCGGCAGCGCGGCGCACAGCCTCCGCACCGCCGCGGCCTCCCCGCGCTCCACGGGAGTGAAGGCCGTGCCGATCGAGGTGACCGCGGCGGGCGCCACCAGCAGCACGGCGCCCGCGGCGGTCAGCCGGCGCAGCGCCGCCGGCCGGTACCCGGTGTCGCGGATCTTCTCCCACGCCCAGCGCAGGCCCCACGCCGAAAGGACGATCAGGCCCGGGATCACCACCGGCACGAGCCTGCGCGACGCGAAGGGGTGGTCCGGTGTGATGGCCGGTCGCCACAACGTGGTCACGGTCGTCCAGCCGATGATCGCCAGCGGCAGCAGCCAGAGGAGGCCCCTGCCCTGGGCCGCCCGCCGCGCCATGAGCGCGGCGGCCAGCGTGGCCAGCATGACCACGGGCACGCCGACGTACCAGATCACCCAGTACAGCGACTGCTCCGAGTACAGGCGGGACCGGTCGACCGGCAGCCCGTTCGCCTGCTGCGTCCACGTGATGAAGATGGAGTTGAGCGTGTCCTCCGTCGTGGCGGGCACCCGCCGTACGGTCTGCACCCACGGGCGCACGGCGAACGCGGCCATCACCAGCACGACGAGCGCCGCCGCCACCTCGGGCAGGCGGCGCGCCGGACGCCACCCGCGCACGGCGTTCCACGCGGCCGGCGCCACCTTCGGCCCCGCCACCGCGCCCGCCGCGGTCAGCGCCAGCACCACCCCGCAGATGGCGAGCAGCGGCACGACCGAGTCGGACAGATAGGTGAGATACGGCCTGGACAGGAAGAAGGCCGCGACCAACCCCAGGCCGGCTCCCGCGAGCAGGCCGCCGAGCAGCGGCACGCCCATCCGCGCGTACGCCCCGGCCCGGCCACCCCGGCCGCGCAGCGCGATCAGCAGTCCCGCGTACGCCAGCACCGGGAGCACGTCGCGCAGCCCGTCCACCCGCACCAGGACGGCCAGCCCGAGGGCCAGCCCGGCGAGCACGGCCATCCCCCGCGACCGGCCGCGCGCGTCGGCGAGCAGCGCCATGCCCCCGAAGATCAGGATGAGGGACGGGATCTCGCTGAACGTGGTGCGCGAGGTGTAGAGGATCGGCAGCGCGACCGCGAACGTCAGCGCCGCCACCGGCGCCCACCGCGCGCCCGCCAGCCGGGCGGCGACCCCGGCCACGGTCAGCACGGCCAGCGCGCCGAGCACCGGCGGCATCATCAGCAGTCCGGACAGCCCCGCCAGCCAGTCGCCGATGGCGTCGACGAGCGGCGCCCCGGGCATGAACTGCGGGACCACCGCGCCGCCGTAGTCGTAGAACCCGATGCTGTCGAACCGCAGCGCCGGGTCCGGCCCGCCGAACGCCGCCGTGGCATAGGGGATGGGGAGGCGGCCGTTCCCGGCGAGCCACGCCGTGTACTGCGCGTACGTCGCCGGGTCTCGGCGGACGATCAGCTGCTCGGTGTGGAAGATCCAGTTGAACACCCCTGAGGCGACCGCGATGGCCAGGACCGCCCACACATGCCCGCCCGAGGCGTCCGCCACCTCCGCCCCGCCCTCGGCCCTCCCGACACCTTCCGCGCCCTCAGCACCCTCGACGCTCTCGGCACCCTTGGCACCTTCGACGCTTTCGAGGCCTTCGGCGGCCGGACGCCGCCTCCGCCATCCTCCGGACCGTGCGCCGTACGCGCACAGCACCACGGCGAGGGCGCCGCCGAGCAGGAACGCCGGCAACGGGCGGAACCAGCCGGCCAGCAACAGCGGCAACCCGGCGAGCAGCCAGCCGGTCAGCGCGAGCACGGGCATGACCGTGACCGCCGCGAGCACCCGGCTCGCCGGCGGCCACCACGAGCGATCGCGCCAGATTCCGTCCATCACCGCCGCGAGCCTAACGCTCCGCCACGGACGACCAGCGGAGGTGGGTGGCGGGCGTGCGGGAGCCCGCCCGCGGGCGGGGGACGGGTAACGTAACGGCGCGTGCCCGGCCTTCGGGCACCGGTGTTCATGGCAGCGGGCTTCGCCGGGCCTTCCCCGGTCGCCAGGAAGCGCCGCAACGATGGCTGGGGGTCGAGTGGTCGCGGCTGGGCAGGGCTCAGGGGTGCGCGGCGGGACGACAGGGTCGTCCCGGCCGCCCTCGGCCCGGCGTGGCCTGCGCCTGCGCCCGTCCCCGGAGTGGTCCGCCCGTTCGCGGGAGGTGTTGCGGGCGCACCGATGGTTCGCCGGGGTGCTCGGGCTGGGTGTGGCGCTGAGAGTGGTGGCCATGCTGGGCTACCGGCCGGCGCTGTGGTTCCCCGACTCCTATACCTATGTGGTGACGGCGCTGCATCCGCGTCCCGATCTGGTGCGCCCGGCCGGGTACTCCATGTTCCTGCGGCTGCTGGAGCCGTTCCACGGGTTCGGCTTCGTGGCGCTGGTCCAGCATCTGCTCGGGCTCGCCATCGGCGTGCTGGTGTACGCCGCCGTGACGCGCGCCGGTGGACGCGCCTGGGCGGCGGCGCTCGCGTCGGCCCCTGTGCTGCTCGACGCCTACCAGGTGCAGCTTGAGCATCTGCTCGTCTCTGACACGCTGTTCGCCTTCCTGCTGGTGGCGGCGGTGTTCGTGCTGTTGGGCGGGCGCACCCGGCGCTCGCTCTGCGCCGCCGGCGCGCTGCTGGGCGCGGCCACGCTGACCCGGACGGTGGGACTCCCCCTGCTCGTGGTGGTGGCGGCGTGGCTGCTGGTCCGCCGCCCCGGCCCAGGCGTACGCGGCGCGGACATATCCGGGGCGGCGACAGCTGAATCAGCGACACCGAAGCCGGGGACACCTGGGCCGGGGCCGCGCCGGTCAGGGATGCGCGGCGCGGGGCGGTTCGCGTTCGGCGGGCGGCTGGTGGCGGTGCTGGCGCTCGTGCTGGTCGCGTCGGTGCCGATCGTGGGGTACGGGGCGTGGTTCTGGGCGACCTACCACCGGGTGGGCATCGTCGGCTCCAACGGGGTGTTCCTGTACGGCCGGACGATGTCGTTCGCCGACTGCGCCGTCATGCGCCCGCCTGCGGACCTCGCGGTGCTGTGCGACAGCAGGCCGCCCTCGCGCCGCCCGCCGTCGCAGGAGTACGTCTGGGCGCCGGACGCGCCGCTGGTGGCGCTGCCCGGCATCACCTTCACCGCCGAGACCGACCGGCTCGCCGGGCGGTTCGCGTTCCTCGCGCTGCGCAGCCAGCCGATGGACTACGCCGCCTCGGTGCTGTCCGAACTGGTCCGTTCGTTCGCCTGGGGCCGTCCGGTCTACCCCGACCAGCAGACCTATGACTATTACGAGTTCCCGGACAGGACGCCCCCGCCGCCCGACCGCCACCCGGCCGTGCGCGGCGCCGACCTCGCGGTGCGCTACGAGCGGGGTCCGGTCGACACGCGCGTCGTCGAGCCGTTCGCGGGGTGGATGCGCCGCTACCAGGACGTGGCGGCGTTGCCCGGCACGGTGCTGCTGACCGTCCTGCTGCTCCCCCCGGGCGTCGCCGCCGCGCGCGTGTGGGGGTACCGCCGCGCACGGCCGCGCGAGGCGAGACGGCCGTCGTGGGGCCTGCCGTGGGTGATGGCGGTGTCGTTGCTGGCCGTTCCGGCGGCCACCGCGGAGTTCGACTACCGCTATGTCCTGCCCGCCGTACCGCTGGCGTGTCTCGCCGCCGCGCTCTTGACGGCGAGGCAGACGGAGCGGTCATGACGGCCATGAGCTGCTGATCCTGTGAACTTCCGGTAAAGCCCACAATTACGTCATTCCCGGAAATATCCTCGTGTCGGTATGCTTGGCCGCCGGATCGACCCCCTCTGGAGTAATCATGATCTTGCGCCTGTTCCCCCGATCATGCCGCCCAGAGTCTGGCCGGTGACTACCCTCTTGACGAAATGAGCGAGCACCGACACGGCGCCACGGTCAGAGATCACCGGACGGCGTCCTCCGCGCCCGGTCGCCGGTCCAGCCGCGGCCGCGCGATGGAGCCTCCCCCCGACGCCCCGCCCCGCGAGGGAAGCCGTCGCCGCAGAGACGTCCCTCCGGACACCCGGCAACCGGTACAGCCCGCGGGCCCCTACGGCCCGTACGAGAACCACCCCTCGGGGCCACAGGACTTCCCCGTGACGGACGAGCCGCGCGGCAGACGCCAGAGAGGCGTTCCGGTCGAGGCGCCCCCTCCTCCCCCTGACGAGCCCGGCCGAGGCCGGCGTCGCGGCGGCGGCGGGAACGGGGGCGGCGGAGGCGGCGGTCGCGCCCCGCACGGCGGCGGCGGGCGCATGCGCCTCCTCGCCTACGTCAGCGTCGCGCTCACCAGCGTCATGGTGCTGCTGGCGCTCACCGGCTACACGCTCTACCGCAACGTGCTGGGCGAGGTCCGCACGGAGGACGTCAGCGGCGATCTCAACGCCAACCGGCCGGTGAACGCCACCGGCGCGCTCAACGTCCTGCTGGTGGGCTCCGACTCCCGCGCCGGCGACAACAAGAAGTACGGCCAGCACATGGGCGACCAGGGCGAGCGCACCGACACGATCATCCTCATGCACGTGTCGCCGAACCGCGACAAGGCGACGCTGATCAGCTTCCCGCGCGACTCGATGGTGCAGATCCCGGCATGCAAGAACGCCCGCACCAAGGTGGCCATGCCCCCGCGCATGGACATGATCAACTCCGCCTTCAACGAGGGCGGCATGGCCTGCACGATCAACACGATCGAAGCGAACACCAACATCCGCATCGACCACTACATCAAGGTCGACTTCACCGGCTTCAAGGCCATCGTCGACGCGCTGGACGGCATCCAGATCTGCGTGCCCACGGCGGTGGACGACCGCCAGGCCAAGCTCCACCTGCAGGCGGGCAAGCAGATCGTCAAGGGTGAGATGGCGCTCGCGTACGTCCGCGCCCGCCACTCGCTGGGCGACGGCAGCGACATCAGCCGCATCAAGCGGCAGCAGATCTTCCTCTCCCAGGTCGTGAAGAAGGCCACCAGCGGCGACACTCTGACCGACCCCGGCAAACTGCTGAACCTGGTCAAGGCGGGCGCCCACTCGGTCGTGATGGACCCGCAGCTCGACGTCGACACGCTGATCCAGATCGCTCAGAGCGCGCGCAGCCTCACCGCCAAGGGCGTCAAGTTCGTCACGGTTCCCTGGGAGCCGTACCCGACGGACAAGAACCGCGTGCAGTGGAAGCAGCCGGACGCGGGCAAGATGTTCGAGTCACTGCGCACGGACGTCGAGGTCACCCCCTCCCCCAAGCCGAGCGCGTCCTCTTCCACCACGGGGCCGGCCAAGCCGGCGGTCAAGCCGGGCCAGGTGCGCGTCCAGGTGGTCAACGGCACCAACACCGCGGGCAAGGCCAGAGAGGTCGCCGAGGCGCTCGCGGCGCAGGGCTTCAAGGTCACCCAGGTCGGCGACGCGCGCAACGCCGACGGCACCGACCGGCCGAAGACCATGCTGCTCTACGCCAAGAGTGCCGCCGACGGCGCCGACTACGCCGACCCGGTGGCCGCGAAGCTGGTGCCCAAGGTCACCCCGGCCGCGGGCAAGGTCAAGGCCGGCCTCCTCCAGCCGTTCACCCCGTCCGTGACGCCCTCCACCCCGGCGGCCGGCGCGAACGCCACGCCGCCGCCCGGCTCCCCCATCATCCAGCTGGTCATCGGGGCCGACTTCAAGAACATCAAGGTGCCGGTCACCATCCCCGACAGCGCCCGGGTCGTGGACTCCAAGACCGACGTCTGCAGCACCTGACCCACACGGCGGCACCGGCGGCGAAGCCGACCGGCGAAAGGCCCGGTCCCCTCGCGGGGCCGGGCCTCTTCGTTTCCCTTCTCCGCACGGACGCCTTCCAGCCGGAGCGGCCCTCGGCATGTTGACAAGCGGCGACCTCTTCTAACACTATTTCACTACTTATATAGTGAAGGGGCGTTCCGGACTCGATGATCGACTTTCACCTTGACCGCAGATCGGGGGTCTCGACGTACCTCCAGCTCGTGCAGCAGGTCAAACAGGCCCTGCGCGTGGGCGCGCTACGCCCGGGGGACAAGCTGCCCACCGCGCGCGAGGTCGTCGACGCCCTCGCCATCAACCCGAACACCGTCCTGAAGGCGTACCGCGAACTGGAGCGCGAGGGCCTGGTGACCGGCAAGCCCGGCCTCGGCACGTTCGTCCAGCGCTCGATCGGCGGCGCCCGGCTGGCCGGCCACGCCGGCCTGCGCGACGGCCTCGACGCGTGGGTGCGCCAGGCACGCGACGCCGGTCTCGACAGGGAGGACATGGAGACGCTGTTCACCCTGGCGATGACCGACGCGTTCCGGGAGGGCATCGCGTGAGCCTCGCACTTCAGACGACCGGCCTCGGCGTCCGCCGCCGGCGCGCGTGGACGCTGCGCGACTGCTCCCTGTCCATCCCGGCCGGCCGGGTCGCCGCCCTGGTCGGCCCCAACGGCGCGGGCAAGAGCACGCTCATCCACGCGCTCGTCGGACTGCTCACCCCCACGGCAGGAACGATCTCGGTCGCGGGCGAAGTGGCGTTCATGGCCCAGGACAAGCCCCTGTACGACGGGTTCACCGTCGCCGAGACGCTCGCCTTCGGACGCCGGCTGAACCCCGGCTGGGACGGCCCGTACGCGACCGGCAGGCTCCAACGGCTCGGCATCCCGCTGGACCGCAAGGTCACCAAGCTCTCCGGCGGGCAGCAGGCCCAGGTGGCGCTCACCGTCGCGCTGGCCAAACGCCCCGACTTCATCGCACTGGACGAGCCGCTGGCCAACCTCGACCCTCTGGCCAGGCACGACGTCATGCGGGCGCTCATGGTGGAGGTCGCCGAGCAAGGGATGACCGTCCTGATCTCCTCGCACGTCGTCGCCGACATCCAGGACACCTGCGACTGGCTCATCGTGCTGAACGGCGGCAGGGTGCAGGTCAGCGGCGACATCGACGACCTGCTCGCAGGGCACCAGGTGCTGTCCGGGCCCGCCGAACTGGCCGGCGGCGTCGCCGCCAGGACGACCGTGGTGGAGGAGAACGTCACCGCGCGGCAGGCCCGGCTGCTGGTGCGGGGCACGCCGGTGCTCGACCCGCGTTGGAGCGCCCGCCCGGCCGACCTGCAGGAACTGGTGATGGCCTACCTGCGCAACCCGCAGTCCGCCGCCCTGCCCCGGCTCGCGGAGGTGGGCGCGTGATCTGGCTGACCTGGCGGCAACATCGCGCGCAGATCCTCGTCACCGCCGCGCTGCTTGCCGCGCTCGGCCTGCTCCTGCTCGGCTCGGCGGTGGAGGCGAAACTGTACATCGCCGACAACGCGCCACCCGGCTGTCCCGGCCCCGGGCCCGCCTGCTGGAACCTGGCGCTGGCCCTCGCCAAACGGTACGACGCCATCTACACCATCTATGGCTGGATGCCGCTGGTGGCCCCCGCGCTGATCGGCGCGTTCTGGGGGGCGCCCGTGCTGGGCCGGGAGTACGAGCGCGGCACCCACAAGCTCGCCTGGACGCAGTCGGTGCCCGCCGGCCGCTGGCTGGCCGTGAAGCTCGCCGTACTGGGCGGCATGGTCGTCGCAGGGGGGCTGCTGCTGTCGGCGATGGTCGGCTTGTGGCGGCAGGTGTTCCGCGAGGGAGCGGACTCGTCGTTCGGCAACCCGGGCGTGTTCAACATGGTCGGCGTGGTGCCGGCGGCGTGGTGGCTGTACGCGTTCGCGCTGGGCACGGCGGCCGGGGTGCTGTTCCGGCGGACGCTGCCGGCGATGGCCCTCGTCGTGGCCGGGATCGCCGTCACCATGTTCACCCTGTTCGGCCTCAGCGCGCACTACGCCGAGCCGGCGCGCACCGTGCTGACGGGCACCACCGTGCTGTCCGACACCGACGCGCGGCTGGTGCGCGCGACGTGGGTCGACCCCGCAGGCAGGGAACTGACGGACGCCCCCGCGAACGTCTGCCCGCACCAACCCGACGCCGGGCGCGGCGACCGCAACCAGCGGGCGTATGAGCAGTGCCTGTTCGGCGCGGGCTACCGGTTCGCCGTCTACTACCACCCGCCCACGCGGTTCTGGCGGTTCCAGTGGACCGAGACCGCCATCCTGTCCGCGCTGGCCTCGGCACTGGCCGGCCTGGCCGCCCACCGCGCACTCCGCCGCAAGGTGTGAGGCCGGGAAACCGACGTCGGCCGACCGAAGGCCGGGAGACCGACGTCGGCACAGTGAGTTGGAGAGACCGAGGCTCGGAACCGGGACTCGGAGAGCAGGGCTGGGAGACCAGGGCCGAAAGACGACCCGACCTGAGCGCTTTTGACATGATCTGGTGGACATTGTCAAGCGATCCGGCAAGCTGAAGTTCGGCCTCCGTCGCGACATTTGGAGATCGGCGCGTTAGGGTGGATGATCTGGCGGGCGTGTCCCGCGTTCCGTTCCGCCATCGGGCGAGGGCACCCGCCACAGTCAGAAGCTACCCCTGGTCTCCCGACAGATAGCTGAGCGTTTCCCCCGTGAGTGACACCAGATCCTCCTTCCAGGTTCCGGCTTCGCGCACCGACGGCGTCTCCACCGACGCCGGCGCGACCGTCCCGCCCGACGAACGAGGACAGGCGCCGATGGATACCAGCATGGACACCGGTGCGGGCACCGGTGCGGGCACCGGTCCGGGCGCCGGGGAGGAAGAGGCGCCCACCGCCCGCTGGCCCGTTCCCGACTACGCCGAGCCACCTACGGGCGCCTGGGATCGTCACCGGCCCCCCACGGGCGGGGAGCACGCAGGGGAGCCGCGCTGGCCGGTCCCGGACGGCACCACGGCCGCCGGTGGCACGATGAGCGCCGCCGGCACGAGCGGCGCCACCGGTTTCGGCAGCACCGACGGCTTCGGCGGCTCCGACCGCACGGACGGCCGCGGCGGCGCCCCGGGCCCCGCCGGTGCGCCGGGGAGCGCAGGTCGCGTCCGGCGTGGCGCGCACTCCGCGGGCACGCCCGCCGACGAGGACCCCGAGACGTTCACGTTCGACCGCCCCGCCTGGGACGACCGCCCGGCAGGCCACGCATCGTCGGCGGAGCCGAGCGGCCAGGGCTCCGGCGCCTACCCTGCCGGTCAGGGCTCCGGCTCGTCCACAGGCCCGCACGGCTCCGGCATGTACCCGGGCGTCCAGGGCTCCGCCACGTCCACGGGCCCGCACGGCTCCCGCGCGTTCCCCGGCGCGCAGGGCTCCGGTACGTCCACGGGCCCGCACGGCACACCGTCGCGAGGGCCGGCGTCCGGTCCTGTCTCGGGCGCGCACGGCGCACCGTCGCAGGAGCCGGCGTCCGACGCCGTCTCAGACGGGTTCTCGTACTGGCAGCGGCCCGCGATCCCGCAGGAGGACCCCGGCACGCTGGGAAACCCGGGCGCGCAGGCGAGCCCGGGCACGCCGCCGGGCCGGCCAGGGCCCGGCTCGGCCCTGTCAGGGCCCGGCTCGGCCATGCCCGCGTCCGCCGCCTGGTCGCAGCCGCCCGCGGGCCGGCACCCCGGCGGAGAGCCCGGCGGCTGGGAGGACCCCACGCCGGAGGAGGCCCCGCCGCCGAGGCCGGCGAAGCGGCCCCGCGAGCCGTACCTGGACAACGTGAAGTTCCTGCTCATCGCGCTGGTGCCGACCGGGCACGCGCTGGTGCCGACGCTGTCGGCGCACTCCTCGCGCTCGGCCTACCTGTTCATCTACGTGTTCCACATGCCGCTGTTCGTCATCATCAGCGGCTACCTGAGCCGGAACTTCTGGAACTCCAACGCCAAGACGAACAAGCTCGTCGACACCTTCCTGGTGCCGTACGTGATCGTGGAGATCGGCTACGCCGTGCTCCGCTTCGCGCTCGGCCACAAATGGAGCCTGACGATCATCGACCCGGCCTGGCTCAACTGGTACCTGCTCGCCCTGCTGCTGTGGCGGCTCTCCACGCCGGTGTGGAAGCGCATGCGCTACCCGCTGCCGATCGCGATCGCGGTCTACCTGCTCGCCGGCCTGTCCGACCTGCCGGGCGACTTCAGCATGGACCGCTTCTTCGGGCTGATGCCGTTCTTCGTGCTGGGCCTGTGGCTGCAGCCGCACCACTTCGAAATGCTCAACCGCGTCTGGGTGAAGGTCCTCTCCGTCGTGGCGCTCGTCGGCGCGGCGGGCGTGGCGATCATTCTCGCCCCGCACGTGCCGCTCGACCCGGTGTACTACAAGGACAGCTACGCCGAGCTGCACCTGTCGTGGTGGATGGGCATGGGCATGCGCGCGGGCCTGCTGATCGCCGCGCTGACGGTCTCGCTCGCGGTCCTGGCGCTGGTGCCGCGCAGGAACACCTGGTTCTCCGACCTCGGCACCCGCACGCTCTACTGCTACCTGCTCCACGGCATCCCCGTGATGATCGCCAAGGAGATGGGCTGGCTGAGCTACCCCTGGCTGCGCGGCCCGCTCGGCGTCATGGCGATCATGAGCAGCGCCTTCGCCCTGGCCATCGTGCTGTGCCTGCCCGAGACGCGCACGGTGTTCAAGTGGCTGCTCGAACCGCGCCTCACCTGGCTCTACCGCAGACCGGCCAAGCGGGTCGAGCAGGCCACCCCGTAGCGGCGGATGTTCAGCGGCATTTCCTCCGCGATTCACGGTCCGCACCCGGGCAAGAAGGAAACGCCGCTCAACATCGACGCATGAAGGTATGTGTCGGCACGATCGTCCACCATCCGGAGGACGCGCGGATCATGCACCGGCAGATCCGCGCGCTGCTCGACGCCGGGCACGAGGTGACCTATGTCGCGCCGTTCACCCACTGCAACGTCACCCCGCCCCAGGAGATCCGCGCGATCGACGTGCCCCGCGCCGTCGGCCTGCACCGCGGCCACGCGCTGAACGCGGCGCGCGGCGCGCTGCGGCGGGGCGTCAAGGACGCCGACCTGCTGCTGGTGCACGACCTGGAGCTGCTGTTCGCCCTGCCGCGACGGCGGCCGACGACGGTGTGGGACGTACACGAGGACATCGTGGGCGCACTGGACACCAAGACCTACCTTCCCGCGCCCGCGCGCCGGATGCTGCCTGGCCTGCTGCGCCGGATCGAGAGCCGCGCCGAGCGCCGGCTGCACCTGATCCTGGCCGAGTCCGCCTACCGCGACCGGTTCGTCGGGGACCACCCGGTGATCCCGAACACCACGTACGTCCCCGAGACGCCGCCGCCGCTGCCCGGCGCCGGCCGGGTGGTGTACATCGGCCAGTTGTCGGAGGCCAGGGGCGCGCTGGAGATGATCGAGCTGGCCCGCAGGCTCCGGCCGCACGGCATCCGGCTCGACCTGATCGGCGCCGCAGACGCCGCGGTGCGCCCGTTCCTGCGCGACGCGCAGCGCGAGGGGCTGCTCGACTGGTTCGGGTACGTGCCGAACAACCACGCGCTCCGCATGGCCCAGGGCGCCCTCGCCGGGCTCTCGCTGCTGCACGACGTGCCCAACTACCGGCAGTCCCTGCCGACCAAGGTCATCGAGTACATGGCCAGGGGCGTGCCGGTGATCACCACGCCGCTGCCGCTGGCGGCCTCCATCGTGGGCCGGGCCGACTGCGGCATGATCGTCCCCTACGGCGACGTGGACGCGGTCGCCCAGGCCGTCCTGCGGCTGCGCGACGACCCCGAACGACGGGCCGTGATGGGCGCCCGGGGATACGCCGAGGCCCGCGGCCAGTACCACTGGCCCGACCACGCCCGCGACTTCGTCACCCACCTCGAAGAATGGGCAGCCGCTCCGGCCCCCGCCCCCACCTTCCACCACGCCGCCCTAGCCTGACCAACCGCTGCACCCGCCCGCGAGGCCACACGGGTGAGCCGGACGATCCGGGGCTTCCCACGGCTGGCGCCCCGCATCCTCGATTGGTGTACTGGACGTTGTGACTAGCCACCTCATTCAGGGACGCCGCGTCACCATGCCGGTGGAGGTACGGGACGCCGCCATCTGCGCCGCCATGTACCTGGTCCGGGCCGACGCCGCCCGCGCGGTGCTCGCCTACGCCGATCTCGACGTCACCGAGGTCCTCCCCGGCAAGGCCCTGTGCGTGCTCGGCTTCATCCACTACGCCGACGGCGACCTCGGCTCCTACAACGAGTTCGGCATGGGATTCCTCGTCCGTCCCCCGGACGCCGCTGGTCCGCCCGGGCGCAGCACGCTGTCCGGGCTCAAGGACCTCCGCCTGCACGGTGCGGGGGCCTTCGTCCACTGGCTGCCGGTCGACCAAGGGTTCACCCTGGCCGCCGGCCGCTCCATCTGGGGCTTCCCCAAGGAGCTGGCCGAGGTCGACCTCCGGCTGTCCTCCCCGTACAAGCGCTGCGTGCTGCGCAAGGACGGCCGCCTCGTGATCGACCTGCTGATCCGTCCCGGCATGCCCGTGCCCGGTCTGCCCATAACGGGCGACCCCGGTCTTCCCAGGTTCAGAGGCGGTCCTGGACTCCCCATGCTCGGGGGCGGCCCGATCACCACGGACGCCTACACGCGCCTGGACGGCCTGACCCGGCGGATCCCCTGGACGGTACGCCCTCGCGGCGTCCGCACCCGCCCCGGCGGAGCGCTGATCAGGCTCGGCAACCACCCCATCGCCAAGGAACTCAGCGAACTGGGCCTCCCCAAACACGCCCTCCTAACCCTCACCGCCTCCCACGCCACCATGACCTTCCACCCCGCCCACCCCCTCGGCGACACCTGACCCGATAACCGCGTGCCCTCATCCGGTGCGCATTCATCCGGCGCAGCGCCAAATAGAACCAACCCTCAGGTGCGGCACCTCATTGGGTGCGGCACTTAATGAGATCGGCACCAGGAGGTGCCCCTTCACCCGATATGACGGCGAACAGAATCACCGCCAGGTTGAGCTCTTCACCCTGTGTGCTGGGTGGAATCGGCGCCGGATCGGCGGGTCGTGGTAGGGCGTGCCGGCGCCGGCGAACGGTGCCCGACCGGCGCACGTTCGCAGGCAGTGGACTACCCCTCAGCCGGAAGGGCGGCGATGACGTTTTCGACACTCCCGGCATCGAGGTGCTCGCCGAGAAGCCGCCGGAACACCTCGTCTCCCAACACAACCCGCTGCTGGCCCAGCCAGTGCAGGCACACGGCAATTTGCGGCGCCTGAAGCTCGACGAAGATGGCCAAGCCGCGCAACGTATAAGCGACCGCCTCATCAGCTCGACCTGTCACGGTGTACAAAACGCCAATCTGCGCAAACGAACTGGCCGTGCCCTCCCGGTGGCCCAGTGCCTCCATGATGGTCACGGATCGGCGGTACCACTCCAACGCCTGGTCATACTCACCATGTGCCTCGGCGATTCTGCCGAGCTGGTGGTAGCCGGTGGCCATGCCCGCCCGATCGCCCAGTTCCTCCATGATGGTCACGGATCGGCGGTACCACTCCAGCGCCTGGTCATACTCACCATACTCCTCGGCGATATTGCCGAGCTGGTGGTAGCTGGCGGCCATGCCCTTCCGGTTGCCCAGTTCCTCTTTGATGGCCAGGGACCGGCGGTACCACTCCAACGCCTGGTCATACTCACCACGTTTCTGGGCGATCCAGCCGAGCTGGTGGTAGCTGGCGGCCATGCCCTTCCGGTTGCCCAGGTCTTCGTTGATGGTCAGGGACCGGCGGTACCACTCCAGCGCCTGGTCATACTCACCACGTTTCTGGGCGATTCTGCCGAGCTGGTGGTAGCTGGCGGCCATGCCCTTCCGGTTGCCCAGTTCCTCTTTGATGGCCAGGGACCGGCGGTACCACTCCAGCGCCTGGTCGTACTCACCCCGTAGCTGGGCGATGATGCCGAGCGCGTGGTAGCCGGCGGCCATGCCCGCCCGATCGCCCAGTTCCTCCATGATGGTCAGGGACCGACGGTACCACTCCAGCGCCTGGTCATACTCACCCCGCTCCTGGGCGATCATGCCGAGCTGGTGGAAGCCAGTGGCCTGCTCGCGGCTGCCCTCGGCGAACCACGACAGCGTTTCCCGGTAGAGCTGCTCCTCCCCTCCCCACGCCCCCCAGGCATGCAACCGCTCACACACCCAACTGGTCGCCCCCGCCGCCGCCTCCACATCCCCCGCGGCGTGATGGTGATAACGCGCCTCCACCATGTCCATCACAGCCTCTCGGGGATCTTGCGGCAACACCCGCACCCGCCACCGCCAATACCGCGCCGCCGCCTCATGCGCCAAACGAATCTGCCCGGACGGCGTGACCTCCGGGCGGGCCAGCGTGGTCGCCGTCCATCGATGCACCACAAAGACCGCACCCTGCCCCGCTCTGGCCAGCGGGACCACCAACCCCAACCCCGCCAACACCCCCACCGCCACATCCACCCCCGGCGGCTCGGAAATCGGTGGCACCCGAAACGCCGCTACATCTCGGACGACTTGCTCGACCTCCTGCGCGGACAATCCCAGAGCCTCCAACCCTGCCTGAGGATCCTCCTTCCACCTCCGGCCCAGATACTCATCCATACGGTGCAGCCGCTCTTGCACGGCCGGATCGAGGTCTGCCGGGGTGCTCACCGGCCACGCCAATCCCGTACGGTCCACCGGGCGCCGGTACACCGACACCCCAACCAACACCTGACGGGTGAAATCTTCCAGCACCCCCAGCAGGTCACCCACCAGCGCGTCATCCACCGCTAACGTGACCGCCTCGGCCAGCACCCCGTCCAACCGCCCGCCCGTGCGATCACCGCCCAAGTGCGGTGTGCCGTTCGGCCGCCAGTCCTCCCGACTCATCCACTCCGCCGGGTCGGCGATGCCCCGCCGCCTCAGCAGGCCTTCCAGACGCTCGCGCACGTCGGCGAACCGCGCCTCGCCGCCGCGCAGCAACGCGTCCACGTACTCCAGCGTCCGCGGATGGCCCCCCACCATCTCCCACGCCCGCCGCTGATCCTGCACCCCCAGCACGTTCAACCCCGGCAGGCGCCACATCAGCTTGCGCGCCTCGGCCCACGACAACGGGCCCAGATGACGGACCGCCAGCCGCCCCTCCGCACCCTGCGGCAGCACGAACGGAAAGCGGCTGGTCACGAGCAGCTTGTGGCGGCCGCGCATGCGGATCCACGCGGTCAGGAAGGCGGCCAGCTCCGTGTCCCGAACGGCCCACGTGGCGTCGTCGTAGACGAGGTTGTCCTCGAAGTTGTCCAGTAGCAGCGTCAGCGGAACCTGGGCGAACAGGGCGCCGAGCGGCTTCAGCCGGTCCGCCCACGTCTCGTTCGGCTGCCGGACGTACGCGGCTAAGCGCCGGATGCCGGCGTCCTCGAAGACGGTGAGCAGGGTGCGGCCGATCTCGTCGAGGAGTTGGTCAGGGCTGGTCTGGCTGATCGCCGACACGATCACGCCCGCGTCGGCGCCGAGGCGGCGCAGCAGTTCGGCGGCCAGGCTGCTCTTGCCGACCCCGCCGATGCCGTGCAGCAGTACGCCCGGCCCGTCGACGCGCAGGGCGGCCAACGCCGTACGCATCTCCGCGCGACGGCCGACGAACTCGCCCACCTTGCGTAACGGCACCCCGTCGGCGAACTGCGGATCGACCGGCGGCGCGATGTCCTCGAACCCGTCATCGGGGTTGTACAGCGGCAGTGACGGCCCGCGCAGGAACAGTGCCGGGGTGGCCCACTCCACAAGAGAGGCGCCCATCGTCCCCACAGGCAGTTTCCGGCGGGCCTGCTCCAACCGGCGGCGCGCGTCGCAGAAGGCGGGCAGCACTTCCGGGATGTCCCGGACGGCCAGCTCGTAGTAGAGCGACTCCGCCAGAGCCGTCGCGTACGGGTCGGTCACCGGGGCCGTCATCGCCAGGACGGCGGGGACCCCGGCCGCCGACAGGCCCCGCGCCAGGCCGGTCAGGTCCGCCGATGCGGGCTCGTCGGCTCCCTCCGGCTCCTGCTGATCGGTTTCCTCGGACGCCGGCTGATCGGCATCCCCTGCCGGGGTGAGGGCGGTGGAACAGCCGGACAGGACGAGCAGCGGGACGCCTCGGTTGTCGGGGAGTCCCTCGTCGATGAACCGCTGGGTGGTCACCTTGTCGACTCGGCCGTCGGCGTCCTCCAGGAGCAGCGTTCCAGCCGTGGCATGGCATGAGATGTGCAGCACGTGGTAGCGCTCCTGCGACAACGCCTCGCGGATCGCCTCCAGCGTGCCCTGGTTCAAGATCCGTACGTACGCCCCGGGCCTGCCGCGCGTCCCTCGCCTCGCGGACTCCACCGAGTCGAGGATCTTGCCCAGCTCCGCTTCCAGGTCCAGTTGCGGGCCGCTGCCGTCGCCGTGCGGCGCCGCCATCGCGACGAGAATGCGCAGCGGGCCGTTGATGGTCATCACCGGCGCGGCGGTGGCACTGGTCACGCTGCGGAAGACCTGGACGCGGGGCTGCAACGCCAGCGGTTCCGCCTGACCTGGTACGCGCAGCGTCTCCCACGGCAGGTCGGCCAGTTCCTCGGCGACCTCCAGACCGAGGCGCAGCCCTGCGGTCTGGCTCCGTGCCGCGTTCAGTTCGGCGACGAGCGCGTCGGCGACCGGCCCAGGGAGAAAGGCGGCGCCCAGTTCTTTGCCGTACTCGGCGAGCAGCGTCTCCACTCCATCGGCGGCCGCGACCCCGCGGGTGATGAGGACGCCCCGGTTCCGGGCCGATGCCAGCCGCCAGCTCAGCTCCCCGAGTCGTGTGCTCGGCTCGGCCGCAGCGCTCACCGGTTCCCCGGCGTCGGGCAGCAAGGTCACCTGGTCGGCGGCTATCCGCAGGACACAGCGGCGCGGGACGTCCGGCCGGACCTTCGTACCCGGCCGCCGCCCGGGTCCAGGCACCGGCACAGGCGCCTGCCCACGCAGGGCGCGTATCAGCCGGTCGACCCGCCGGTCGGCTTCCGGCCCGTCCGCGTTGAAGAAGTCCACGGGGAAGCGGTTTGCCGCGAACTCGGGCAGTTCGACATCTTCGAAGCGCACCGGGATGAACCGCCGGCCGTCCTGGACGGAGCGGCGCATCAGGCTCTCGTACATCTCGCGCACCCATGCGTCGGCGAGCGAGGCGCGGCTGAACACCAAAATGCCCTGCTCGGCGGCGCCGATCGCCTGCTCGAACGAGGCGACGATCAGTGCACCCGGCGAGGCCAGCACTTCCCGGTGGGTCACCGTCAGCCCCGCCTTCCGCAGCCGGTCGGCGAGCCAGCGCACCCGCGCGTCGTCCTGCGGCGCGCCGGCGATGAACACGTGGCGCACGTCGGTCACGAGGCGGTCCGCAGTACCTCGGCGAGCTGGTCCACGCGTTCGTCGAAGACCTCGTCGCTGACGTCGCACAGGTCGGAGTAGTAGCGGCTGCCGGCGAACTCCGGCAGCGGCACGTCCTCGATGCGCACAGGGATGAACCGCTGCCCGGTCTCGATCGACCGTTGCATGAGGACGTAGTACTCGTTCGTGACCCAGCCGCTGCGCAGTGAGGCCCGGCTGAAGACCAGCAGCCCGTGCGCCGACTCGCGAATGGCCTTCTCCACCCCGTGGACGAGAGGCGTGCCGGGCTTCATGAAGACCTCGTCCAAGGCCACCTCGATCCCACGCTGTCGGAGGCGTCTCACCAGGTCTTTCACCACGGCTGCGTCGTCGTGGGAGTAGGAGACGAACACGTCGTACACCGTCGCGGGAATCTCATTCGCCGACTTCGCCGCGGCGGACGGGCTCGTGAGGGCAGCGGCTGCGGCGGGACGAGCCGTCTCGGTGCCCGAAGTCGCTTCGATCCTCGCTTCGCCGTGGTCCTGTCGACGGGCGCGTCTGCGTACGAGCTGGCCGCGGATGGGCACCCACGCGAAGTAGGCGCCCGCGATGCCCGCGAGAGTGCCGACCAGGGTAAGCGCCAAACCGGCCAGGTCCATGCCAATCAGGCTAAGTCGCGTACGCAGACAGTGGCGGTATGTAGCCGAATTAGGTCAACTATGAAGCCCAGGAAAACCGATAGCCGACGATAGACGTCCAAGCGGCAGGACGAAGTGCGGGGGCGGCTTCGATCTTCAATGCGGGACGAAGTGCGCGGGGCGGCTTCGGTCCTCGCGAGCGGGACGACGCGGGCGGATCGAGGGGCGGGACGGGATGGGCGAGCGGTCGTCGAGCGCAACCTACGATCTGTTCATCGTGCACGCCCAGGACGACCTCGAATGGGCCCGCCGACTCCAGGCCCGGCTGTCGCAAGACGGACTCCAGGCAGCGTTGGAGAGGTACCTTCCGGGCGACGTCATCATCAACCGCATCGAGGAGCTCATCCGCGCCTCGTCCAGCATCGTGTTCGTCTACAGCCGGGCCACCGCCGCCGACCCGATGATGGCCGCCAAATACGCGGCCCTGCTCACCCTGCCCGACGAGCGGAGGTTCATCCCGGCCCTGCTCGACGACGTCCCGATCGGCCCGTTCGCCGCGGCCCGCCGCACGCTCGACTTCCGCGGCGAGGACCAGGAACGGCCCTACCTCGAACTGGTAGAGGTCCTACGCGGCCCGCCGGCCTCCGATGACGTCGCGGACCACGACCAGTCGTCCCCGCCCTTCCGCCCCTTCCGGCATCACCGGCCCGAGGGATCGCGGGAGATGCTGCTGCGCATCGGTGAGACAGAGGTCGCCTTCGGCCCGGCGGACAGGGCGCCGGCGGCCAGCCACCGACCAGGGCAGATCACCCACACCCTGGAAGAACGGATCTGGCACCTCGACCGCGTACGTGACGGGCGATCGGCCGAACTGCCGACCAAGGACGCGCCCCTGGTGGGACGCCGAGGTGCTCGGATGGACGCCGTCCTGCGCGACGTGGGCGTCCGCCTGGGCAGGGTCTTCCTCGACGGGCCGGCCGGGAACGCTCTGGCCGCCGCCGTGGCGGACGCGGCGGGGCGCAACAGCGCGCTGCGTCTCGGCTTGCGCGTCCAGGACGACCTGGCCGAGCTTCCGTGGGAGACGCTGATGCCGCCCGGCCACGAGCAGCCGCTGGTCCTGCATCCGCACGTGGACCTGTTCCGGCACCTTCCGGCGAACGGAGACATCCCGGCGATCGGCATCCGTGCTCCGTTACGGATCCTCGCCGTGGTCGCCGCGCCCGACGGGCCGGGTGGTGGGGTGCTGCTCGACCTGGAGGCGGAGCTGCGCCGCATCCTCGACTCGGTGGACGACGCCCGGCGCCACGCGGCCGCTCACGTGCGCATCCTGAACGAAGGCACCTTGTCGGCCGTCCAGGACGCGCTCAAGCAGGAACGCTTCCACGTCCTGCACATCTCTTGCCATGCCGGCCCCGGGGTGCTGCTCATGGAGGACGAACGGGGCGGCGTCGACGAGGTCACCGCCACTCGCCTCGCCAGGGCGATCCCCCGCGACCAGGGTGTCCCGCTGGTCGTCCTTTCCGGATGCTCCACCGCACTCGACACCCGCACCGCCACCGATCACAACGACGAGCCTTCACCGAACGAGCCGTCGGACCCGGACACGGCCGAGGGAGAGGCGGCGCTCGCGGGGCTGGCGCGGAGCCTGTCGGCCGCCGGGGTCCCCGCCGTACTGGCGATGACGGCCCCGGTGACCGACGACTACGCCAGCCTGCTGACCGGCGCCCTCTACCGGGAGCTGGCCATCCGCCCACGGCCGGACGTCCTCACCGCGCTGTCGGAAGCCCGGCGCGCCCTGGAAGAGACGCGCCGGGCCGCGCCTGCGGGCAGCCCGAAGGCCGACCTGGCAGAGTGGGCCACCCCGGCCCTGTTCCTGCGCGGGCCGTCGCTGCCGCTGTACGACGTGAACGATGGCGTGGACGCGAACGTGAAGCCGCCGCGCGCCGTCGTACTGGATCGCGGCGTGGTCGTGCGGGCGGTCGGCGACTTCGTCGGCCGGCGCGCCGAACTGCGAGTTTTACGGGCGGCCCTGCGTCGCCACCCGGGCGTGCTGCTGCATGGCATCGGCGGGGTGGGCAAGAGCAGCCTGGCCGCCGAACTCCTCGGGCGGCTCGGCGACGACGCGGGGCTGGTCGTGTCCCTGGTCGGCCGCACCAGCCCTGACCAGATCTTCGGCGCCGTCGCCGACAAGTTGCTGGTCGCCACCGCCACGGCCGACGCCCAGGCCGAACCGCTGCGCGAGCTGGCGCAGTTCCTGCGCCGGCTCAACTTCCCATGGCAGGTACGCCTCGACGCGCTCGACCGGGCCCTCGCCGAGGTGCCCGCCGAGCTGAGCGCCAAGGTGGCCGCTCCGCCGCTCACCCTCCTGCTCGACAACTTCGAGAACAACCTCGACCCCCACCGGCACTTCGCCTTTCTGGACCAGGAACTGGCCGCGTTCCTCGCCGCCTGGACCACCACATCGAGACGGATGAAGCTGCTGGTCACCAGCCGCTACCCGTTCACACTCCCCGAAGATGCGGAGCGTCGGCTGACGACTCATCACCTGGGCCCGCTGTCCCGGGCCGAGGCACGCAAGCTGATGTGGCGCCTGCCGGGGTTGAACGCACTGGAAGTGGCCGACCAGCAACGCGCATGGGAAATGGTGGGCGGTCATCCACGAACGCTTGAGTACGTGGACGCGCTGCTACGCGGCGGCCAGGCCCGCTTCACCGACGTACGCGACCGCCTGGAACGGCTCCTACGCGAACGAGGCATCGCCGACCCGGCCGGATGGCTGAGCCGCGAGGCCTGGCAACTGGACGGCACGCCTGCTCCGAGCGATGACCAGGCGGCTTCGTGGCCCGAAACCTCGGCCGGTGCCACGCAGGTGAACCTAGCCCGGGTTCCGGTGGGCGGCGGGCGATTGGACGGAGCGCTGGCCGAGGCGGTCACGCTGGCGGTGGACGACGCGCTGGTGAGTGACCTGCTGGATGTGCTGGACGATTTCGCGCACCGGGTGCTGGTGGGGGTGTCGGTGTACCGCCGCCCGGTAGGCCCGGTGGGGTTGGCCTGGCCGGTGAGCACTCCAGCGGACCCCGATCCGGCCGTAGAAGAGCGGCTGAACCGTCTTCAGGAGCGTCTGGAGCTGGCGCGCAAGGAGCATCCTCAGGCTGAGGTGAAGGATCTGGGGTTGTCGGCGCAGGAGAGCGACCAGTTACACCGTGATGTGGCGGCGTGGCAGGCGCCGCCGATCTCTATGCCACCAGAGGTGGATGCGGCGGTGGCGGTGCTGGCCGGGCTGGGGTTGGTGGTCCCGCTGGCCGACGAGCAGCAAAACGAGACATTCATGGTGCATCGATGGACGGCGGCCACGCTGACCCGCCCGGAGGTCACGCCGGCCGAGCAGATTCGTTTGGCGCATGAGGCGGCGGCGCGGTATTGGCGGTGGCGGGTGCAGGTGGCGCCGCAAGATCCTCGCGCGGATGTGGATGACATGGTGGAGGCCCGGCACCACCACCACGCCGCAGGCGATGTTGAAGCGGCGGCGAGAGCGACCGATTGGGTGTGTGAGCGGTTGCATACCTGGGGGGCGTGGGGCTGGGAGGAGCAGCTTTACCGAGAAATGCTGCCGTGGTTCGCCGAGGGCAGCCGCGAGCAAGCCGCCTGCTTCCACCAACTCGGCATGATCGCCCAGGACCGTGGTGAGTACGACCAAGCACTGAAGTGGTACCGCAAATCACTGACCATCAAGGAAGAACTGGGCAACCGGGCGGGCATGGCCTCCAGCTACCACCAACTCGGCATCATCGCTCAACGGCGGGGCGAGTACGACCAGGCACTGAAGTGGTACCGCAAATCACTGACCATCGAGGAAGAACTGGGCAACCGGGCGGGCATGGCC
>NZ_JBVJHR010000006.1:308065-353515 GCF_055586705.1 Sphaerisporangium sp. NPDC049457
TGAAGTGGTACCGCAAATCACTGACCATCGAGGAAGAACTGGGCAACCGGGCGGGCATGGCCTCCAGCTACCATGCACTCGGCACGATCGCCCAGGACCGTGGTGAGTACGACCAGGCACTGGAGTGGTACCGCAAATCACTGACCATCGAGGAGGAACTGGGCAACCCAGCGGGCATGGCCATATCGCTCGCACAGATCGGAGTCTTGTACACCGAGACAGGCCGGGCTGATGAGGCGGTCGCGTATACGGTGCGCGGTTTGGTCATTTTCGCCGAGCTTCAGGCGCCGCAGATTTCCATGTGTCTGCAATGGCTGAAGCGGCAGCGGGCGAAGGTGGGAGGTGAGCGTTTTCGCGGTCTTCTTGAGGAACATCTGGATGCGGGAAGCGTCGACACCGTTCTCGCATGGTTGGATCAAGCTGGCGGATGATCTTTAGCAGCCCCCACAGGTCACGTCATCGAGACGACGTTCGCCCATCGGGACCGGTTCGACGGCCTAGCTCGCGGCCGGCTTCGGCAGGCCGGAGATGATCATCTTGAAGAGCAGGTCGTAGGTGTCGTCCAGGTCGACCGGGAGGCCGAAACCGCCCGCGGACTCAAGGATGGCGAAGCCGTGGGCGGCTGCGCGCAGGCATCTCGTCGCGTGGATGGCGTCCGCTCCCTCCAGCCCGTACGCGCGGAGCGCGGCGAGGACGATGCCGACCAGCGCCTCGCTCGCCTTGGCGCGTTCGCCGTCCTCGGGCGGCGCGGTCTGGATCATCGCGGCGTACCGGCCCGGGTTGGCGACGACGTAGCCGCGGTAGGCGTCCATGAAGGCGCGCAGGGCCTGGTCGCCGGACCGGCCGAGCAGCGCCTCGCGCAACCGGTCCGCCAGCTCGTTCATGACCCGCACGGACACCAACTCGTTGAGCTCGGCGAGATTGCGCACGTGCTTGTACAGGGACGGTGTGGCGACGCCCGCGCGCCCGGCCACCGCGGCCAGGGTGACCGCGGCCGGGCCGTCCTCGTCGATGACGGCGAGCGCGAGGTCGACAACCGCGCCCGGCGAGAGCCCCGCCCTAGCCACGGACGTCGTCCTTCAGGAAACGCAGCATGGCCTCGGCGACCTCGGCGGGGAACTGCGCGTGCGGGTAGTGACCGGCGCCCTCGATCATCACGACACTGCCGCGACCGGCCGGCATCTCGGCGACGACGCCGTCCGCCTCGGCTCGCGGGCTCGCCCAGTCGGGGTCGAGCGTCCCCATGACGACCAGGGCGGGCACCCGCAGGTTCGGAAGCTGGGCGCCCGCGTCGGTCGGCGCGGACATGCCCATCTTGCCGACCACGGCCATCCGGCCCGGCCGGCGCAGCGCGGTGGCCAGCGCCGTCATGTACGCGTCGTAGTCGACAGGGCGGGCGCCGGGGTAGGCGTGGTCGAGGTAGCGCCGCCAGAACTTCACGCTGCGCAACACTCCGGCGGCCAGCAGCAGCATCATGCCTCTGCGGTGCCGCCCGTTGCGCAGCATGCCCCCGAGGTCGAGCTTCTGCGCCCGGGTGAACGGGCCGATCTCGACGACCGCGCTGACCAGCTCGGGTTCCAGGGCGGCGGCGATGGTGGCCGCGCCACCGGCGAAGGAGTGCCCGACCACGATCGCCGGTCCGCCCAGGTGACGGATCAGCGCGAGCAGATCGCCGGCGACGTCGGTGCGGGTGTAGGAGGGCCATCCGGTGGTCGACTCTCCGTGGCCGCGCAGGTCGGCCTTGGCGACTCGGTAGCCGGCGGCGACCAGGCGGGGTGCCAGCAGGCGGTACGCCTCCCGGCCGTCTCCCATGCCGTGCGCCAGCACGACCAGCGGCCCCTCCCCCGACACGTCGTAGGCCAGCCGCCCGCCCTCGGTCTCCAGGAACTCGGTCATGGTGCCCTCCGAATCAGCTCAGCTAATCTTGTTAGCTTTAAAGCTAAGGCCATTAGCCGATGCCGTCAACTCCCGCTCGCACCGTTGAAGATCCGGTCAAGGTGGTAGTCGATGACCCGCCACACCTCCGCGACGCCATAGCGGCCGTGAAGAACCTCCACGCCCAGCCCGGTGACGCCCGAGACCAGCAGGTTCGCCTCGTGACGCGGATGGACGCCGGGCGGCACCATCCCCGCGCGCCGCGCCTTCGCGATGACCTCGGCGATGAGGCTCTCCAGAGGGTGGGTGCCGTGCAGGAAGACGGCGGCGAGCGCGGGGTCGGCGAGACTGCGCGCGTAGTACGCCTCGTACACGCGCAGCACCATGCGTCGCGGCTCGTCCAACGGCAGGAGCTCGGCCAGGATGGCCCGCAGCACGTCGCGAGGCGCCACCGGGGCGTCCGGTCCCGTCAGCCGGGCGGCGACCCGGCGCTCGTTGTCCTCGTGCAGCAACTGCAGCGCGGCGACCAGCAGTCGATGCTTGCTCTGGAACCGGTACTGGACGGCGCGCAGCGAGACACCCGCCTCCGCGGCGATCTCACGCATGCTCGCCGCGTGCAGCCCACGCTCGGCGGCGATACGCCAGAGCGCCTCGGCCATCCTGCGGCGCACCTGCGAGCCGGCGCCCGAACCCGCACCCGAACCGGGACTCGCATCCGCGTCCGAGCGGGCGTCCAATCGGGCCTCCGACCCCGCACCCGAACTCGAACGCGCATACAGACGCGCATGCGCATCCGAATCCGGACGTGCGTCGGCGTCCGGATCGGCGGCCGGACCGGCCCCCTGACCGGCACCCGAAGCGGCTCCCGGCTCGGCGGCCGCCGAGCCCTCTGGTGAGCGGGGGCGGGGTGGATTCTTCCGCCTCCGGTACGCCTTGGCCTGGCACGCCCGCGAGCAGTACGCGGGCGGACGGCCCAGCGTCGCCGTCGGCAACGACGCGCCGCACACCTGACAGCCCGACGCTCTTTTCATCACGCTCCCCATCGCGATCTTCTGGCTAATGTGTGACGAAAAACCAAAACAGCCAGCACATCGAGCGGCTTACCTGCAAAGCCATGGATACAGTTGTACCGTAACTCGATGAGATGATGGCGGAGGCGAAATAAACGAGGCCTGGTACCGGTTGGCGATGCTTCTCGTGTTCGCCTTAGGCGTGTGGGAGGGGCCGGCGGCGATCGTCTTCCGCCTGTTCACCGACAAGGCGCCCAACCTGTTGACGGCGGCCAACTACCTGCCAGCCCCGTGGTGCTATGTCACCGCCCTCGGCGCGACACTCGTTGCCCTGGCCGTGCTCGCATTCCTGGGCGCCGAACACAAGAAGGTCACAAGCCGCGCCTCCGAGTAAGCCCCCCGGAGCCCTTCCGACTCGATCAGCGCGGCGAGTACATCAGCGCGACGAATACCGGAACGAACTGCTCGCGTATGCACTCCGGACACAGCGGCGCGTCCTCGCCCAAGCCGACCCGGCGCCCAGCGGGTAGGCGTACGCCGGCCCTGGGTGATGGCGCGGCCGGAGCCGGCCGCGGCCGTTCGTCGAGATGGCTTGTCCTCCCCATGTCGACGGCTCGATCTTGACCGATATCCCCTATTTTCAGGGGTGATTGTCTAAAGTCGGAGGGTGAGTGGAGAGCTGGCACCGCGGTCCCCTGAGTGGCGCATGTCCGACGCCGACCGGGAGCGGGTCGCCGAGAGACTGCAGGCGGCGGCGGGCGAAGGCCGGCTGACCCAGGAAGAGTTCGAGCAGCGCCTGAGCGGCGTGCTCGCGGCGCGCACGTTCGGCGAGGCCGAGCCGTTCCTCGCGGACCTGCCAGGGGCTCCGCTCTCGATGCCGCCACAGGAACGGGCCGAGCTGCGCACGACGGCGGCCGCCCTGAAACGGCGCGGCCGATGGATCGTGCCCCGGCAGCTCCTGGTGACGGCCAAGGCGGGGTCGGTGAAGCTCGACTTCACCGACGCCCTCATCTCGCATCGGGTCGTGGAGATCCACCTCGACGTGGTCGCCGGCTCCACCACGCTGGTGCTGCCGCGCGGCGCCACGGTGGACATCGACAACGTCGAGCTTGTCGCGGGCAGCTCACGAGTGCGGAAGGTGACCACCTCCCCCATCGCGGGAGACGGACTCCACTTCGTGGTACGCGGCAAACAACGCCTCGGCAGCCTCATCGTCCGCACCCAACGCCACCTCGTCCACTGGAAGTGGTAACCCTTCACCACCGCCGCCCCTTTCGCGGCACCCTCCCACCACTTCACTGGCTATGGCTGGCCCTCCTCGCCGTGGACCGCCTCTCCGCCACAGCGGCACCGGCCGAACGCGAACGGGAACAGAAATCGGCGCTGCCATAATCATCAATCCGACATTTGGCCCTTCTATCGATTAAGCACAAGATCTTGTCTTAAGTCGGCCGGTCATGTGATGCTGACTCGCTGTGGCGACGGGGGTTACCGAACTTCAAGGCGTCTTGTCGCGGGTCGTACGGCTGGCCGAGGAGAACGCCTCGGCGCTGGACTCGTGCGTCCGCTGCATGTCCGCCAGCGCCTGGGTGGGCGGAGGCGCACCGGCGTTCGCCAAGGCCCTTTCGGGACAACGCACCGCCTTGCAACGCGCGTTCGAGGCCGCGGCCCACGGCATCGTCGACCGCATCCGCCAGGAGGGCGGCCAGGCGACCTACCCCTCGTTCACGACCTCGATCAGCACCCTCAGCGCCGCCGGGCACGGCGACTTCGCCGGCATGAACGTCAACGCCATGACTCGCATGGTCTCCGACCTCCGTCAGGCAGGCCAGAACCTCCCCCTCGCCGGCCGGCGGCTCGACGCCGAGTTGTCGGCCCTCTGCCTTCCCGCCCAGGCCGGCCACCAGGTCACGAGCACCGGCACCTGGGCGGAAGAGCAGTCCCGCGACCTGCGATCACGCCTGGCCATGCTTCAGAAGGAGCAGGACGCCGGCATGGCCACCCGGGCGATGGCCGCGTTCGGCCTCTTCGGCGCCCACGCGTCGGACCCCAGCGGAGCGGGCAAACTGCTGTCCGCCGCGGCCACCGGCGACACCACCGCGCTCAAATCGCTGCTCGCCCTCCAGCAGACCGCCGAAGACCCCTCGCTGGCCGCCCGGGTGAACGTATGGTGGCGGCAACTCAGCAAGACCACTCAGGACCGGCTCATCACCGCGTCCCCCGACCTGTTGGGCAACCTGAATGGCGTCCCCGCAACGGTCCGCGACCAAGCCAACCGCACCCACCTAGCCACCCAGGAGAAAGCGATCACAGCCGATCTCGCCCGCCTCACCGCCCTCGGCACAGCAGGCGACGAGATCAAACAACTCCAACTGAAACTCGACCAGATCAAGGCCGTGAAGGCGAGTTTGCAGCTTGGAGGACAAGAGGGGCGTCCTCCTGCCTATTTGATCGCCCTGGAGCTCGGCGGCCTGGGTAAGACGGCGATTTCCTTTGGAGATCCGGACAAGGCCGACAACATCGTCTCCTATGTCCCCGGAACGGGCAGCACCCTCGGCGGCATCCTGGGCGACGCGAAGCGCGCGGACCGACTATGGAGACAAGCTGGCCTGACCGCCATCGGCAAGAACGTCGCCTCCATGGTCTGGCTCGGGTACGAGGCTCCCCAATGGGAAGCGACCGTGAAGGACTGGGATCACTCAGTGGCTCTGCCGAAAGCCGCGGCAGCAGGAGCGCCACAGTTGGCCGCCTTTACTGACGGACTCCACGCTACGCACCAGCCGGGCTCCGGCGTCAGGCTGACCGTCCTGGGACACAGTTATGGATCACTCGTCACCGGCATGGCCGCCCGTCTCCGTCCTGGGAACTTCGCCGACCAGGTGATCTTCGTGGGCAGTCCCGGAGTCGGGGTATTGCAAGCCAAGCAACTTCACGTCGACCAGGTGTGGGTGGGAGAGGCACCGAACGATCCGGTAGGCGATATCGGCCACGTCAGCACCACGAAAGCGGGAATCGTGGTGGGCACCGGGCCCTTCGGTACCGATCCGAGCAGTCCCCTGTTCGGAGCCAAGCAGTTCTACGCCGAGGGCACCCAAGATCCCCCGTACACTTTCAAGGGGCATTCGAGTTACTGGGATATCGATCAATCGACAGGTTACCAATCAGCCTCTCTCAGAAATATCGCCTCCCTGGTCAACGGCCAATTCGACAGACTGATCCCCTTTCCGATGCCCACCCCCTCACCCACGCCGTTACCGAGCCCTCCCATGCCCGAGCCGACCATGCCGTCAGCGCCTGCGGAACACTCTGGGAACCCGTCACCGCGTCCGCTTCCATCCCCCTTGCCCATGGGAAAGTAGGAGGTCAGATGAGACGACTGGTCCTCATCGCCATTGGCGTCATCGCACTCACCGCGGGCTGCGGCCGAGGAGAAATCGTGGATGGACCGACCGCTACAGGGGGCTCAGATGTGACCGGTCCCACCATGACCCAGGCGCAGGCGTTGTCTCGCGTGGAACAGCTTATCGACGGCACGGTGAAGGCGATCGATCCGAAGCCGAGGCTGGAACTGTACCGGCCCAGTCTCGCCGTGGATCATTGCGATGACCAGGCGGATGACGGCTCGGGGGGACACATCATGGTCAGCCGCACCTACTACCTGCAGGACATCCCCAAAGATCGGCTCGTCGACGTGGCGAGACAGGTAAGGGCGTACTGGGAGCAACAAGGCCACGCCGTCGAGGGAGTCTCCGAGAGCGGCACAGTCATATCCGGCCACTCTCGACCCGATGATTTCAGCCTGTCACTGGACCATGCCGACAATGATGTACTGGCACTGGGAGCCACCTCCCCATGCATCTGGCCGAAAGGTACGCCAGAGCCCACCTCTCAGACCTCTTAGCGTCTACTGCGGACCCAGCTCAGCCGAACTCGCCGCGCCTGACTCCGGCGACGAACGCCTGCCATCCGCCGCGATCAATGCGCACCATGGGGCCATCCGGATTCTTGCTGTCCCGAACTATCCGGCGACCGCTAGGCACCGTGGCCACCTCAAGGCAGTTCTCCTGCTGGCCGCTGTAGCTGCTCTTGCGCCAAGTGGGGGTCAGCGAGGGGTGATCCATCTCTACTCCCGTTGTAGACGAGCGATCAGCGATGCGACGTAGGCGACCGACTCTTCCGCCGTCAACGCCGCAGCCAAGACGCGGTTATGAATCAGCGTATATGCCTGCACCTCCTCCGGTCTTTCCAGGAAGAGCGAATCAGTCGGGGTCTCCATGTAGACGATGGACGGATCGAGGTCTCCCGCGAAGTCCAGGATGACGAAACCACAGGCCATCGCCACATGCGCACCGGCCGAGTTCGGAAGTACCTGAATCGTGATATTTGGGAGTTTCGCCATCTGCATGATGTGCTTGAGCTGCTCGGCCATGACATCGGCGCCGCCCACCAGCTTCAGCAGAGCCGCCTCATCGATAACCGCCCATAGCTGGGGTGGATCCTCCCTGGCCAAGATCCTCTGGCGAGCCAATCGGCCCTCAACGCGACGGTGCACCGCACCTTCGTCCTCTTCGAGCACCTGGCCGGCCCGGAAGATGGCTCGCGCGTAACCGGCCGTCTGCAGCAATCCGGGCACGAACGCTATCTCGTATGTTCGCAGCTGCGTGGCATCCGCCTCGAAACCGGGCAGACTACCCCGGAAAATGTCCTTGTAGCTCTGCCACCAGCCTTTCTCCCTCGACTGCCGGGCCAGGTTCAACACGGCCTCCCGAACATCGCCGTCGGTGACACCGTAAAGATCAAGGAGGAGTCGGACGTTGCTGACGTCCGGTCGAGTCCACTTGTTCTGCTCCATATGGGTCAGACGCCCGCGCGACCACTCCAGACGCTTACAGACGTCGTCATGGGTCAGGCCGGCCTGTTCGCGGAGCCGGATGAGCTCGGCACTGAGACGTCGCCGTTTGACGGTGGGACTACCTGCCATGTGATGCCTCCTTCGCGATCAGTGGCAGAGCCTACGCATCATCGTCATGCACGGTGAGTGATTGGCCGAATCCGGCCAGTTGCACTTCGGCCTTGAAAGTTGGCATCGCAAACGCCAGGATGTGTGGCCAGTGACAGTACGTAGTCAGCAAGTCACGATTTTCGACATGTCCTGATCAGCCACATTGATCCGGCGAGTGTCGAGAACCATGGCGCTCACCTCAAGGAACGGCTACATGACGGCAGACAGGACGAAGGGGCAGCACCGACGTGGAAGCTCTGAACGGCGGGTTATGCCTTGCCACTGGGACGCCGCCGAACGTGCCACCGCTGAGCATGTGGATCAGTTGGAGCCGACATGGGCTGTTTGGTACGGGGTGGGGAGTCGTCGGTTCTATGCCGTTGCGACGTGGGCGGCGCCTGGGCCGCTGATCGTGGACGCGCGGTCGGCCGATGAACTGCGCGACCTCATGCGGGAGGCCGAAGTGATCTCGTCGGCCTTCGGCGGCACCGCGTCCGAGGCCGAGGTCCCTCGGCCGCCATTGACCTCCAGCCGGACACCGAAACTCACCGCGCTCTCTCCCCTAGGAGCCTCGATGATCGAAACACCGGACGGGCTTCGCACCGTCAGCTGGGACCTGCCGCACGAGTTGGCGGCGGTCGGCAGGGCGCGGCACATGGCGGGCGAGATGCTCGCCGCATGGAACCTCGCCCACCTCGCGGACGACGTGGTGCTGGTCGTCGGGGAACTGCTCGGGAACGCCATATCCCACGGCGCGCCCCCGATCAGGCTCTCCCTGTGGTCAACGGCCGCAGAGCTGAGCGTGCGGGTCACCGATCACGGCCCGGGGACACCCCGCCAGCTCGACCTGGGGCTCGACGCCGACCACGGGCGCGGGCTGCCGATCGTGGCCGCGCTGGCCGGCGACTTCGGCGTCATCCCCCTGGCCGACGGCCCAGGCAAGACGGTATGGGCCCGCTGGAAGACCCGTCCCACCCCTCCGCGAGGCAGCACCGCCGAGAGCATGATTCCTCGCCCCCGCACATCCCTGGACCCGACCTCGCCACCCCCGGTCACCGGCAACGGCCACCACCGCTGACGACTACGGCCCGGCACCGGCATGTCCGCTACGACGTGCGGCAGGCTGTAGTCCCCGGTCATCCCTTGGCCGAGCACCAACGACCGTAGTATTCGAGATCACGTCGACGGCGACCGGACAGATCGATGTGATGACGGCGCAGGGAGTGTGATGGGGCAGACGGTACCGTTCCTGCGGCGGGTGCGGGTGACGAACTACAAGAGCATCGCCGGCTGCGAGGTCGTCTTCGCCCCGCTGCTGGTCCTGCTGGGCCCGAATGGCGTAGGGAAGAGCAACTTCGTGGACGCGCTCCGGTTCGTGGCGGACGCGCTGAACACGACGCCGACCGATGCGGTGGCCAAACGTGGTGGTCTGGGTGAGGTGCTCAGGCAGGCGCCCGACGCCGCGGACGAGTTCACCATTCACCTGGACTTCACCATCGAGGCGGCAGGAAAGCCGTCGTTGGTGGAGTACACGTTCACCATCGGCCGGGACTCCACCGGACGCCGGCCATTGGTGATCAAGGAGGAGCACTGCGTCATCCGTCATGAGCCGGACGATTCCCCGGCAAGCGAGATCCGGTTCGACATGGTGGACGGGCTTGTTCTCGGCGGTGGAGGCATCGAGCGAGATCGTCTCTATCTGCCGCTGGCCGCCACCCACGAGGACTTCAGCGACGCCTACCACGACCTCCGGGACATGCTCTTCCACCATCTCGACATCGATGAGATGCGACGACTCCATCCAGTTCAGCGGGTCGGAAAAGTCGGCTACTCAGGGCAGTACATCGGCCCCGTCCTCGGGGAGCTCTCATACAGGTATCCCATATTCAAGTCTCGCCTCGACGACTATCTCAAGGCGATCGTCCCGGACGCCCTGGGCATGGACGAGCGGGTGATCGACAAGTACTCCACCGTGGAGTTGCGCACCCGCGCCGGGGGGCGACCGTTCGGCCCCGAGGCCATCTCGGTCGGCACGCTACACGCGGCAGGGGTGCTCGCCGCGCTGTTCCAGCCCGCCGTAATGGACGGGCGGGCGAAGATGGTGGCGATCGAGGAACCCGAGACCGCCCTCCATCCGGCCGCCGCCGGCGCCTTGTTCGACGCGCTGACCGAGGCGAGCGAGCGGGTGCAGATTCTGATCACCACGCAGAGTGCTGACCTGCTGGATCGGGATGATGTCGATCCGACCTGTGTCCGGGTGGTGACGATGACCGAAGGGATCACGCTGATCGGTGAGATCGACGAGGTCGGCCGGCGCCTTCTCCAGGACAGGCGGACCACCCTCGGTGAACTCATGCGCGGCGGCCAACTCCAACCGGAGGCGACGGAGTCGAACCGTGTGCTGCCTGAACCGACCAACGCCGCCCTGACTGGCGGCCACTGAAGTACAGTTCAGTGGACTGTACTTCAGTGTCGAGGTGATGACTCTTGGTGGAGAAGCCGGGGCATGTGTTCGGGCGGGAGTGGGAGTGGGAGGCGCTGAGCGAGTTCGCCACCGGCACTCAGGCCGAGGTGGCGTTCGGCGTGGTCAGCGGCCGACGGCGGCAGGGGAAGACCTTCCTGCTGCGGTCGCTGGTCGAAGCGCTGGGGGGCTTCTACTTCGAGGCGACCGAAGGGACGGACGTCGAGTTGCTGCGCCTGTTCGGCATGGCGCTCGCCCGGCACACCGGCTCGCCGGTGGGGTATCCGTTCGCCGACTGGCGCGACGCGCTCACCTTCTTCTTCTCGCTGCCCAAGGACCGTCCGATGCCGCTGGTCATCGACGAGTTCCCGTACCTGATGAAGGCCAACCTCGCCATCCCGTCCATCCTCAAGCAGGAGATCGACCTTCGCGGGCGCACCCATGGCGGCAGCAGCAACGCGCGCGTCCTCATCTGCGGCTCGGCGCTGTCGGTCATGGGCAAGGTCCTGGCCGGGCAGGCGCCGCTGCGCGGGCGTGCACGTCTGGAACTCCTCGTACAGTCGCTGCCGTACCGCGAGGCGGCCGACTTCTGGGAGGTGTCGGATCCGCGGCTGGCCGCGATGGTCCATGCGATCGTCGGTGGCACTCCCGCCTACCGGGACGAGTTCGTGGCGGGCGACCGCCCCGCTTCGCCGGGGGATTTCGACGCGTGGGTGGTGCGCACGGTGCTCAACCGGCGGACGTCCCTGTTCCGTGAAGGGCGGTACCTGCTGGCCGAGGAGCCGGCCATCCGGGATCCCGCCCTGTACCACTCGGTACTGGCGGCCGTCGCCGAGGGCAACCAGACCTGGGGCGGCATCGCGGGTTACATCGGGAAGAAGTCGGCGGACATCGCTCACCCGCTCAGCGTCCTGGAAGACTGCGGCCTGCTCGTCAAGGAGAAGGACGCCTTCAGGACCGGACGCACGCGCTACCGCATCGCCGAGCCGCTGATCACCTTCTACCAGGCGATCATGCGCCCCGAATGGACCGACCTCAGTCTCGGCCTGGCCGAGGAGGTCTGGGCACGGTCACGGCAGCGCTTCCTGTCCAAGGTCATGGGCCCGCATTTCGAGAGCCTCTGCCGGGAGTACGTCCTGCGCTACGGGCGGCACCACTTCGGCGAGGGCGGCATCGGCGAGGTCGTCGCCGGGACGGTGGCCGACCCGGGCGACAAGGCGCAGATCGACGTGGACATCGTCGCGCTCGGCGTGCCGTATCCGGGCGAACCGCGCGTGATCAAGTCCTTGGGCGAGGCCAAGTGGGACAAGGTCATGGACCTACGGCACCTCGGCCGGCTGCGCAGGGCCCGCGACCTGCTGGCGGCCAAGGGGTATGAGACCGCGAACACGGTGCTCGCCTGCTACAGCGGCGCCGGCTTCAGTGAGGACCTCCGCGCCGAGGCCCGCCGCGATGCCGGCGTGCTCCTCGTGGACATCCCCATGCTGTACACCGCCGGATGACCGTCGGGCGTCGCCGTGAGGGCGGCGATGGTCAGGGCCACCTGATCATTGTGTTGCAGGCCCTTAGTCGTGAGGGACGGACCGAGGTCGATATTCGGTGGTCCACCCGCCCCCTGAGGACGCAAGATAAGGCGCGTGACTCTGGCCACCCCCATGCTGCACACCGCTCGCCTGCGACTGCGCCCCTTCACCGACGCCGACGCGGACGCCCTCTACGCCCTGCATAGCAGCACCTACGTGATGCGCTACTGGGACACCCCGCCGTGGACCGAACGGGCCCGCGCCGAGCGTTTCATCATGATGTGCCGGAAGATGGCGGACGAAGGCACCGGGGCGCGGGTGGCCATCGACCGTGTCTCTGACGGGGCCTTCGTCGGCTGGTGCGGTCTGACCAGATGGAACCCGGACTATCGCAGTGCGTCACTGGGCTACTGCCTCGATGAGGCGATGTGGGGCCACGGCTTCGCGACGGAGGCCGCGCACGCGTTGCTGCGGTGGGCGTTCGACACACTGGACCTGAATCGTGTGCAGGCCGAAACCGATACGCGCAACGTGGCATCTGCCCGGGTTTTGGAGAAGATCGGATTCGTACGCGAAGGGACGTTGCGCGAAGACTGCATCGTAAACGGTGAGGTGTCCGACTCGTGGGTGTTCGGGTTGATCAGGCGAGAGTGGCAGCCATCGGCCGCGCCGATTCCAGCCTGCTAAGAGCTCCGCACCACCCCATTGTGTCAGGAGCTCTTAGTCACGCCCGTCGTCCAGGCACGCCCGCAGCAGCGTTCGACCATCAGCCGGCGTCGAGGACCTCGCGTAGTTTGCGGGCGAAGGCCTCGGGCTGGCCTGCGTAGCCGAACTCGCCGCCGAGGAAGCCGCCGTGGTGGCTCGGGAAGACCGTCGCCTCCTGGCCGAGCAGCTCGGCGGTCGCCACCGCGGTGCGGGCGGTGAAGGTGTCCAGGGATTCCTCGCCCACCGCGATCACGACACGAGTCGGCGCCGCGGCGAGCGCGTCGACGTCGGGACGGTAGCTGCTGACCGCCCACGACAGGTCGGAGAGCAGCGGATTGTCACGGGAGCCGTCGTCCTCGGCCGGCATCCCGAACGCGGCGGGATCAGGTGCGGGCTGGGCGAAGTAGTCGTCGGTGTACTCGCCCCGCCACGAGGTCATCGCCATGAAGGCCGCCATGCCGGCGCCCCAGCCCTTGGCCTCGTACGCGTCCCGGACGCCGGCCCGGGCACGCTCGGCGGCCGGGGCGTCGGAGAGCACTGGGATGAGCGGCGGCTCGTGCGCCACCAGGGTGGTCACGTCGTCGGGGTACGCCGCCACGAGGGCGAGCGCGGTCACCGCACCGCCGCTGCTCGCGAACATCTCGACCGGGCCCGCGCCGAGCGCCTCGATGACGGCGTGCACGTCGGCGGCCTGGATCGTGGGCACGAAGTCGGTGCGGCCGTCCTTGCGGGTGCTGCGGCCGATGCCGCGCGGGTCGTAGGTCACCACGGTGCGGTCGGCGAGCTGCGAGGTCAACGCCCTGAAGCCGCTGGCGTCCATCGGCTGGCCGATCATCATCAGCGGTGGGCGTCCGTCGGCGGTCGGCAGCGGGCCGTGGACGTCGTAGGCGAGGTCGACCTCGGGAGTTTCGAGGATTCGCGTCGTCATATCGGTGTACACCCCTTTCACATCGAACAATTTATCGAATCCTATGCCCCTGGCGCCTGAGAACTGACGACCGAAACTCATCCGTGGGCGGCCCCGTACCGGCAGAGCGGATCGCGCGCAGCCGCATGGGTGCGGAGGTGGAAATGGTCCTTGCCCGGTCGAGCCATGGCACGGCATGGTGGCGTGGGGCCGGGGGTGGCGGTGTCCCCCGAACGGTGGTGGAGGAGCGTGTCGTGCGGATCGCGGTCTGGACCATCGTCGGCGGGGCCGTCGCCGCGACCGTCGTCCATCACGCGTTCTCCATCTCCAAGGGCGGTGCGACAGACGTGACGAGCGCGACCGCGCTCACCGTGACCGCTCTCGCCGCGGGCGGATGGCTGGCCGGACGGGCCGCGACTCGGCGGATCGGGCTGGTCCTCCTCATCAGCGGGGTGCTGGGATCGGTCGAACCGGTGCTCTGGCTCTGGAAGCTGATCGGGCCTCCGTTCCCTGAGACCGACGGCCTCGCCGTCGGGTACGACCAGTGGCTGACGTACTGGCTGTGGGTGCCTCAGGTGCTGCTGATCCTGCTGATCGCCATGGCCCTGTATCCGGACGGCCGCGTGCGGTGGCGGACCGCCATGGGGATCGCCGTGGCCGCGGTGGTCACGGCGTCGGCCGCGGTCGCGACCTACAGCTGGCCGCGCAGCGACGGCGGCGCGGGCGGCAATCCGCTGAGCCTGCCGCCAGGGCAGGCTCAGTTGCTGCAGTGGACCGCGCTGGCCCTGGTGGCCATGGCTCTGGTGGTCGTGCTCGCCTCGCTGGCCGTTCGCCTGCGGGGCGCCGGCCGGGCCGAGCGGCGGCTCCTGCTGATCCCGTTCGCCGTCGCCGTCGCGACGCCGGCTCAGATCGCGCTGTTGCACTTCCTCCCGTACGAGGCGCGCGACCTCGAGTGGACGCCTCTCATGCTGCTCGTGGCCGTGACCGTCGGTCTCAGCCGTGCGGTCACGGCGCAGCGGCAGCCGAGCGGGCCGGCGCACGGACGTCAGGACGTCTGCGGGCTTGCGCGATCACACACGCCCCAGGGCGGCGTGGACGGCGGGGAGGGTGGCGGCGCGGAAGGCGGCGTCGAGTTCGGCGGGGGTGGCGGTGACCTCGCCGTCCAGCCAGGCGCGGAGCAGTGCCATGAAGGCGCCGACCACGCAGATGACGAGCAGATCGAGTGACGGCGACGGCCGGACGCCTGCGGCGATGAGCTCGTCCCGGACGATGGCGCTCAGCAGTTGCTCGCCGCGCGCCGCGATCGGGCCGCCGCCACGTCTTCCGAGCAGGGCCCGTACGAGGCGTCGCTGTTCCAGGGCGTGTTCGAACATCGGCAGGCTGAACGAGAAGAGCTTCTCTGAGCGGGCCGCCGGTGCGGGATGGAGGAAGTCGAGCTGCTCGACGTTGCTGAACAGCACGTCCTGCTTGTCGGTGAAGTGGGCGTAGAACGTGGAGCGTCCGATGTCGGCGCGGTCGATGATGTCGGTGACCGTCACGGCGTCGTAGCCCTTGTCCAGGATGAGCGCGACGAGCGCCTCCTGGACGGCGCGCCGGGTGCGCCGGACCCGTCTGTCTTCGGACACTTTCCGGCTCCTGTTCGGTACGGCACAGCGTGGCCGATCTGCTCGTTGACTCCACCACCCTAGTGAACGCACCATTCATTACTGAACAGATCGTTCGGAAATGAAGGAAGGACGACCATGGGCCTGGGGAAACTGCTGCACGACCACGCCGAGCACGCCGACGCGGGCGGCACCATCGACCGTCCACGCGCCTACGAGTTCTTCGTCACGATCGGCTTTCTCGGCGGGCGCCGTGCCGTGTTCACCCGGCTGGCGACGCTGGCCAAGCCGAGGGCGGGTGACCGCGTCCTGGACGTCGGCTGCGGCACCGGGTATCTGAGCCGGGTGCTGGCGCCGGTCGTCGGCCTCAGCGGGCACGTCACCGGCCTCGACGCCTCCCCCGCCATGGTCGACTACGCGCGCCGCCGGGCTCCGGGCAACTGCGACTACGTCGTAGGTGAAGGGCAGGACCTGCCGTTCCCGGACGGCACGTTCGACCTGGTCGTGTCCAGCTTCGCCGTCCACCACATCCCTGCCTCGGCCAGAGCGGAGGCGCTACGGCAGATGTTCCGCGTGCTGCGGCCGGGAGGGCGGCTGCTCATCGCCGAGTTCCGCCCGCCGACGGGTCATGTGGCCGGGCATCTGATGGGCCTGTTGACGGGCCCGGCGATGCGGCACGGCCCCGCCGAGCTGCTCGGCACTCTCATCCCCGACGCCGGCTTCCGGGTCGAGTCGCAGGGGGACCTGCCGTTCATGCAGTACCACGTGCGCGCGGTGCGGCCGGAGGAAGCGGACGGCTGAGCCGCCGGACACCGGGGGCGCCGGCGCGAGGCGAAACGATGGGCGGGTCAGACGATGGGCGGGCGGCCGAGGCGGAGCATGCGCCAGGCGGTGCCCCACGACATGGGGCGGCGCTCGCCGGCCGGCTCGCGCAGGCCCTCCTTGAAGCCGCGGAACCATGACCTGATCGCCACGGAGGACCGCTCGCGCAGCAGCGTCAGCAGCATCCAGTCGAGCAGGTAGAGGACCGCGAGCGGCCAGGGGAGGTTGCGGCGGGCCAGCCAGACCCGGTTGCGCGCGTTCAGCCGGTAGAAGTCGGCATGGCGCGTCGGCGGCACCTGCGGGTGGTACATGACGGCGTCCGCGTCGTACTCGATGCGGTAGCCCTCGCCGAGCAGGCGCCAGGCCAGGTCGGTCTCTTCGTGCGCGTAGAAGAACCGGCCCGGAAGCCCACCGACCTGCAGGAACGCCGAACGCCTGATGGCGCAGGCGCCGCCGAGGAAGGTGGTCACCGGCGAGGAGCGCTGCGGGTCGCCGGCGCGGAGCCGGGGGACGTGGCGCCGCTGGCCGACGCCGCCGTCGGGGTCCATGACCCGGAAGGAGATCACCGCGAGGTCGGGCTCGGCGGCGAAGCGCTCGCGGACGTGGGCGGCCACCTTGTCGTCGGCGTACCAGCCGTCGTCGTCGAGGAACAGCACGACATCGCCGGTGCACTCGCGGACGCCGTGGTTGCGCCCCTCGGGGATGCCGACGTTGTGCGGGATGCGGACGGTGCGCACGGTGGCCGCACCGTGCTGCGGCACCTCGGCGAGATGCGGCACGTCGGCGCCGTTGCCCACGACGATGACCTCGACGTCGCCGTCGGTCTGCGTCAACGCGGACTCGACGGCCCGGTCAAGCTCGGCGACCCGGTTGCCCATGGTGAGAATGACACACGAGATCTTCAACGCGTCATCGCCTCGACGCATGGAGAACGCATTGAGTCATGTTCACCGAGTCTGTGTGAGCGGGTCGTCTTAGGTGTCGCCGGGTACTGCGAAATAAGCGTATCGGAACTGTCAGCGAACCCCCGCCAAACTGCGGCGGCGAGTCTGGTGACGGCTCTTGAGAGATACGACGCCGTGGGGCCGCCGCCGGTTCCGACACGTTGTCATCTCGCGCGAACGGCCCCGCCTCACATCACGCCAGCCGCCTGGACGCCAGGATGCTGACGAGGTGCAGAACGGTCTGCAGCACGGCGAACACGACGCAGGCCACGGTGAGCACCTGGGTGGCCGTCAGGCCGCCCGCGATCGCGTCCCAGAGGGCGGCGAGCACCGCGATGATCGACAGTTCGACGGCCTGGATCACCCGGTGGAACCGCAGCGCCGCCGCGATCTTGCGGGCCGCGCCGAGCCGGCGGGACTGGAAGTGCTCGGCCGCGGCCTCCGTGGTGGCGGCCAGGCCCGAGCGGGCGCGGGCGACGTCCACCAGGTCGGTCTCGGACTTGATCAGGATCGCGCCGAGGGCGGCGGCGAACCCGAGCACGGTGTACCAGTCGGGCAGCGTCTCGGAGGCCCGGAAGCCCAGCCCGATGAGCAGGGCCGCCTCGGCGAAGTAGTGGCCCACCCGGTCGAGGTACACGCCGGTGATCGACGTGCGGTGCGTCCACCTGGCCAGCTCGCCGTCGGAGCAGTCGAGCAGCAGGTAGATCTGGATGAGCACGGCCGCCGCGATCGCCGCCCACAGGCCCGGCAGCGCCAGCACGACCCCGGCCAGCAGCCCGGCCACGATCATGAGGCCGGTGACCTGGTTGGGGGAGATCGGCGTGCGGGCCAGCGCCCACGTCACGTAGATCGAGAGCTTGCGCATGTAGAGGGCGCCGGCCCAGTGCTCGCCCGAGTTGCGTTGCATGGTGGTCTGAGGCTGCGCGACCGCGCGCAGCTCAATGACCGACGGCCCGGACATATTCCTCCACCCGGTCGTGCACCTCTGCCTCGGACAGGCGCAGGTGCTCAAGGATCGTGTACCGCCCGGGACGGGTCGACGGCGCGAGCATCACCGCGGCGGTGAACTGCTCGACCGTGAGGCCGACATCGGCAGGGCTCACCGGCAGTCCGTGATGGCGCAGGCAACCGGTGACCTGCGACAGCCGGTGCTCGTCCTCCCGCAGGAAGAAGCAGAAGGCCGCTCCGACACCGGCGAGCTCGCCGTGGTTGGAGGTGCCTGGGTAGAGCTGGTCCACGGCATGAAGGATCTCATGATCTCCACCGCTGCTGGGACGCGAGGACCCGGCCACGACCATGGACATGCCCGACAGGATCAGCGACTCGGCAAGGACGGTGAGAAACGCGTCGGACTCGACCGAGTCGCCGCGCCCGAGCACGGCCTCCGCGCTGGTGCGGGCCATGGAGACGGCCAGGCCGTCGATGGGCTCGCCGCGTTCGACGTTGCCGAGCTGCCAGTCTTCGATGGCGGACAGGTTGCTGATCACGTCGCCGACGCCCGACCGCACGAGCGCCGGTGGCGCGCCGTGGACGAAGTCGAGGTCGACGAGGATCGCCAGCGGCATCGGGACGCCGAACGACCCCTTGCCGCTGTCGTGCTCCAGCGAGGAGACCGGCGAGCAGATGCCGTCGTGGGAGAGGTTCGTGGCGACGGCGACCATCGGGATGCCCGCCAGGGACGCGGCGTACTTGGTCACGTCGATGGTCTTGCCGCCGCCGATGCCGACCACGGCCTCGTAGGCGCCCTTGCGCAGGTCGGCGCCGAGCGACACGGCGGCGTCCACCGAGCCGTCGGGGACCCGGAAGACCTCGGCGTCGCACAGCGTCGACGCGATCAGCCCGGAGATGTGGGCGCCCTGCCCCGCGCCGACGGCGACGGCGACCCGCCCGGAGGTAGCCACCCGGCTGTCGGCGAGCAGCGCGCCGAGCTCGGCGACCGCGCCCCGGCGGACGTCCATGGTCAAAGGCGCCATGAGCATCCGTGCTAGCAGCGGCATTCGCGCTCCCGCCCTCTCGCCGGCCCCGTCGCCCGCGCACAGGCCATCGCCCGCGCACAGGCCATCGCCCGCGCACAGGCCATCGCCCGCTCATGGGCCGTCGCCGCCTCACAGGCCGGCGGCCGGGCGACCGCCGGCGGCTCGGCTAGTAGGTGCACGCGATCTCCCTGGCCCGGGCGAGGTCGTCGTGGTTGTCCACTTCCACCCAGTCGACCTTGCCGATGGGCGCGACGGCGATCTTCTCGCCCCGGGCGACCATCTCGCCGTACCCGTCCTCGTAGTACTGCTGGGGGTCGCGCTCGAAGGTGGCCTTCAGCGCGTCGGCGAGGCGGGCCGCGGCCCCTGGCCGGATGAGCGTGGCGCCGATGTACTCGCCGAAGGCGTCGGCGGGGTCCATCAGCTTGGTGATGCGCCGCAGGTGGCCCTGCTCGTCCAGGGTGACCTTCATCTCTTCGTCGGCGAGCGACTTCACATCGTCGACGGCGAGCAGGATGTCGCTGGTCACGGGGGCGGACAGCAGCGTGTGCTCGACCGAGACGGGGTGGACGGTGTCGCCGTTCACCAGCAGGGCGCCCTCGGCGAAGTGGTCGCGCGCGCACCACAGGGAGTAGGCGTTGTTCCACTCCTCGGCCTTGTCGTTGTGCACGAGGGTGAGCTTCACGTCATGCCGCCGCTCGAGCTCGGCCTTGCGGTCGTGGACCGCCTGCGCCGCGTAGCCGACGATGACCACGACGTCCTTCAGGCCCACCGCTGCGAGGTTCCGCAGAGCGATGTCCAGGATCGTGGTGTCCCCGTCGACCGGCACGAGCGCCTTGGGCAGCGTGTCGGTGTACGGCCGCAGCCGTCGTCCGGCCCCGGCGGCCAGTACCATTCCCAGCAACGTGCACTCCTCAATGAAGCCAGAATCCGTAGGCCAAAGGTTAGTTGCCTGCGGGTGGTGATCGTGTAATCCGGAGTTCGCCTATTCCGTTACACGACCAAACGTTGGCAATGCCGGTGTCAGTCCTGGCCGCCCAGGTCGGCGGCCTCGACCCCGGAGCGCGGCGCGGCCAGCCAGCAGGTGACGCTCTCCCAGCAGAACAGCGCCGACAGGTAGAGCGCCAGCAGCGCGAACACCGGCGTGACGATGCCGAGCAGGGCTCCGAAGGCCACCAGCAGCATCCGCCCCTCCCAGCCAAGCCCCGCCGAGGCCAGCCACGGCGGCGGGTAGACGTGCTGGCGGTAACGGTAGACCACGTCGTAGTGGTGGAACAGCATCGCGCCGAGCACGGCGTACACCAGCACCCGCGGCACGCCCCACGCGAAGCCCACGCAGGCCACGAACCCGTACTCGGTGAGGCGCAGGATGGGCGGGACCAGCCAGTCGAGCCGCCCGTCATGCGGATGCGAGCTGCCGGGACCGGCCAGCATCAGCGCCACGGCGGGCGCGAAGACCGCCGGCCCGTCGGCGCCCGCGACGCCGAGGAACAGCATCACACCGGTCACGAACGCCCCCGCCAGCGCGGGCGGCAGCGGCGGGAGCTGGCCGGCGACGAGCACGCCCATGCCGCGGGCGAGGACGCCGTCGTCCCGGTAGGTCACCACCGAACTGCGCGGGACCCTCGTCATGTGCACCTTGGTCATGCTCAAAGAGACCTCGCGATCCGGCCGGTCAGCGTGTAGAGCGCCGCGAGCCCGCCCCACGCCAGCAGCGCCAGGAAGGTGACGTGCGCGTTGAACAGGCCCGCGGTCACCGCGATCAGGACCATCCGCTCACCGATCGGCAGGACGACGATCTTCTTCAGCCAGCGGGACGCGGTGTGCCTGTCGAGCCGCGCGGACAGCCGCACCACCAGCCCTCCCCAGCCACCCCGCCGCACCACGGGCCCGGACGCGGCCATGGTCGCCGACCCCGCCCCCGCCCCTGACCCCGCCACCGCCATCGCCGCTGCCGTCCCCGTCGCCGTCCGCCCGGCCGCCGTGGAGGACGGGGCGCCGGGAGGGTCGCGCCTGAACGGAACCGGCAGGTCGAGCGAGCCGGAGTTCCCTGGACGCTCCCAGATGGGGTCAACGCCCGCGGCGTCCGCCCGGGCCCCGGCGTAGGAGAAGTCGATCATGTGGCGGATGGCCTGGACCAGCATGGCGGCCACCGCGAGGGCCCAGATGCCGCCCGGCCCCGTGACGCCCCCGTCCACGGCGCCGGCGTACCCGACCGCCAGGCCGACGTAGACGACGTACTCCTTGACGCGGTCGAACGTGGCGTCCAGCCAGGCCCCCAGCGGCGAGAACGCCCGGCTGTAGCGGGCCAGCTGCCCGTCCACGCAGTCAAGGACGAACGACAGATAGAGCAGCACGGCGCCGGCCAGTTGCGCCCGCCGCTGCCCGGCCGAGAAGGCCACGGCCGCCAGGCCCGCCAGGCCCACCGACAGGCCGGTCACCGCGTTCGGGGTGAGCCCCAGCCGCGCGGCCGCCCGGACGACGTGCCCCGACCAGGAGCTCACCAGGAACGTCGCGACGAAACCGTCGTCGGACTTGACGGCGGCGGCCAGGCGGGCGCGGTCCTCGTCGACATCGGCCAGCCCGGCGATCGCGGCGTCGGCGTCCCTCTGCCCGGCCACCCTCTCGCAGTGCAGCCGCCCCAGTGGCACGGCCCGTACGGCCACACCGACTCTGACCAGCCCGGCCAGGAGCAGTTCGGTCACCTCGGCGTCGCCGGCGTCGCCGAGACGGCGGTCGCCCGCGAGGTTGGCCAGCTCTTCCGCCACCTCGGCGAAGCACGCCAGGTCGGCCTCGCCCACGTGCAGCACACCCCGGAAGCGGGCGTTCGGCTCCGACACGGTGTGGAAGGAGTTGCCCGCCGCGACCACCCGTCCCCGCTCGGCGCGCACCGGCGCGAGCGGCAGGGGCGGCGGGACCGGCGGAGACGGCGGAGACGACGAGGGCGAGGAGAGCGAGGAGAGCGACGTGCCGACGCGGGTCGGGAGATCATGCTGGGGGGCGATCAGCGCGCCGGTGCCCCGCGCCGGGTCGGCGAGCAGCAGGGCGAGCGCCTCGGTGTGCGCGACGAGGTCACCCGTGAACACGGCCACCGGGCCCGCGCCCGCCCGCGCGACGGCCGCCACCGCCCGAAGATCGCCGGTCAACCCCGAGCTGCGCACGACGTCACCCGCGCTCGCGGTCACGGGACCGCGCACGTACTCCGCCATCGGGTCGCTCGCGGAGCCCGGCACCGGGTCACCCGCGGACCCCGGCACCGGGTCACTCGCGGACCCCGGCACCGGGTCACCCGCGTACTCCGGCACCGGGGCGCTCGCGGTCGTCCGGGTCGACAGGGCCTGGCTGACGGCGGCCCTGGTGACGACGTGCACGGTCGTCACTTCGAGAGTGAGGAGCTGGTCGGCGAGCCGATCGACCAGCGTGCCCTCCGCGCAGGCCAGCCGGGACCCCGCGGTGGTGGCGAGGACCACGGCGACGGCCGGCGGCGCCTTCCTCGCGGACGGCTCCCCCGGACCGCGCGCGGACGTGGCCGGGCGCCTGCTCGGCGGCCTGACGGGGGGTGGGTACGCGGATTCAGGCAACCGGGGTCTCCTTCCGCGACCGAGGATGGTCCACCCCGCAAAGTAACCGAGCCGTCACGGGACTTGCAATCCCATCGCCCCTGTCGCCCCGGCGAGCCGCTGGTCACAACCTCTGGGAAACCCCCAGAGGTGATCAACATTCGGTCACGCAACGTGACCAACCCCCACCATCGGTCAGGCATCGGACAAGCCAGGCCATCCCCGCCCACCTGCGGTCGGCCGGCTCAAGGAGAGGAGCATCCGGTGTGGGACCCGGGTACGGGTCAGTAGGGTCGGGCGGTAGGGAGCATCCGAGGAGGACGTCGTACTTTGGCCGCACAGCAACCTGGTCCGTCACCAGCCCAGCCGGAGCCACGGCTGCGGACGGTCGGGGTGGTTCTCGCCGGGGGTATCGGGCAGCGCGTCGGACTGAACACGCCCAAGCAGCTGCTCAAGATCGCCGGTCGGACGATCATCGAGCACACGCTCGCCGTCTTCGACCGCGCCCCGGAGATCGACGAGGTCATCGTCCTCATGGCCCCCGGTCACGTCGCCGTCGCCGAGGAGATCGTCCGGCGGGGCGGCTTCCGCAAGGTGAGCAAGGTCGTGGAGGGCGGGGCGAGCCGGCCCGAGTCGACCTGGCGGGCGCTGAAGGCGCTCGGGGCCGAGGAGTGCGACGTGCTCCTGCACGACGCGGTGCGCCCGCTGCTGGAGCCGCGCATCATCTCCGACTGCGTCGAGGCGCTCAGGACCCACGTGGCCGTCGACGTCGCGATCCCGTCGTCCGACACGATGCTGGTGGCCGCGCCCGGCCCGCACGGGGAGGTCATCCAGGACGTCCCCGACCGTTCGCGGCTGCGGCGCAGCCAGACCCCGCAGTGCTTCCGGCTCTCGGTGATCAGGCAGGCGTACGAGCGCGCCTTCGCCGACCCGGAGTTCGAGCGGCGGCCGGCCACCGACGACTGCGGCGTGGTGCTGAGATACCTCCCGGACGTCCCCATCCGCATCGTGCCGGGCAGCGAGCACAACATGAAGGTGACGCATCGCGTCGACGTCCACATCGCGGAGAAGCTCTTTGAACTCTTCGGCGGCGCCGCTCCCGCCTCCCCCGGCCCGGACGCGTGCCGCCGCGCCCTCTCCGGCAGAACACTAGTGATCTTCCACCACGGCGACGGCGACGATGGCGGCGACGGCGGTCGTCGCGGCCTGGGCTCGGAGGTCGCGGCTCTGGCGGCCGGGTACGGCGCGAGCGTCCACTCCTTCTCGCGCGGCCGGAACGGCGTCCGCGTCGAGGACCCCGTCTCGGTGTCCGAAGCCCTCGACCGAGCGGCCAAGGAGAGCGGCCACATCGACTACGTCGTGACCGTCCCCGAAACGGTCAGCACGGGCAGAGCGGACGAGCCGCTCGGCGCGGACCGGCCGGGCGAGGCCGACGACCGGGCCGTGGCGGAGGTCGCCGGGGTGAGCTACCTGGGCCCGTACAACGTCGCCTGGGCGGCCCTGCGGCACCTTCGCGAGACGGGTGGGCAGTTGCTGCTCGCCACCTCACCGGGACGGGCGGGTCACGCCCTGGACTCCTCGGCCCGAGCCGCCGTGGTGAGCCTCACCCAGGCCCTCGCCGAGGAATGGGCCGAGCACGAGGTGCGCGTCAACTGCGTGAACCTGGAAACAGCGAACGTTTTCCCCTCCCCTGCCTCCGGCGACCGTCCCGCGCCGCCGCGCGTGGCCGCCCAGACCTTCATCGACCTGCTCGCCTCCGACCTGACCGGCCTCGTGGTCAGGCCCTCGCCGTCCTCCTAGCGCGATGACGGAAGGTGCGCCGGGTCCCCGCCGTAGAACGGCGCCGACATCCGCCGTCCACCATCCCGCCGACCCGGCGCCGATGGGAGGACTCCAACGGGCGGGCGGAAGGAAGCACCACGGCGGAGGGCAGCGGTCATCGCATCGGGGACCAGCGTGGACGCTGCACCGGTGTCCGGTCTCTCCTGAGAACCCCGGCGACCGGCGTGGAGGTCACGCCGGTCGGCGGGGTGGTCTTTACAGGGAGGGGGCGGTGGTGGGGTGGGGGGGTTTGCCTAGGCTGGGGGGGCTGGTCAGGAAGCCCCAGCCCCAGGAGAGGTGCATGGTGGCGTACACCAGTGGCAGACGGGCCAGGGCGGCGGGGGGAAGGCCCCGGCCGGTGGCCGCGGAGCCGGCGAGGATGGCCGCCAGGTACGCGCCGGGGATCAGCAGGGTTGGCCAGTAGAACGGCGACAGGAGCACCCCGAGCAGCATCGCCGCCACCGCCAGCGGCGGCGCCAGGTAGCGGAGGTTGATCGTGCCCTCGTGGGTGCGGGCCACGACCCGCCGCCAGCGCCCGTAGTGGAAGTACTGCTTGGCCAGGGCCTTGACGCTGGGCCGCGGCCGGTAGGTGACGCGCATGCGCGGCTGGAACCACACGAGGCCGCCGGTCTCGCGGATGCGGTGGTTCATCTCCCAGTCTTGGGCGCGCTGGAAGTGCTCGTCGTAGCCGCCGACGCGTTCGAGCGCCTCGCGGCGGAAGACGCCGAGGTAGACGGTGTCGGCCGGGCCCGCCTGGCCTCCGGTGTGGAACCGCGCGTTGCCCACGCCGATCTTGGAGGTCATGGCGCAGGCCACGGCCTGCTCGAACGGCGTGACGCCCTCGGCGGCCATGATGCCGCCGACGTTGTCGGCGCCGGTGCTCTCGAGCGTCTCGACCGCGACCTGGAGGTAGTCCTCCGGGAGCATGGCGTGCCCGTCGACCCGGGCGATGATCCCGTTGCGGGACGCCCCGATCGCGGCGTTGAGCGCGTTCGGCGTGCGGCCGGTGGGGTTGGGCACGACCGTCACGCGTGGGTCCTCCGCCGCGAGGGCGTCGGCGACCTCCTGCGTGCGGTCATGGGACGGGCCGATGGCGAGGACGACCTCGATGGGACCGTCGTAACGTTGGGCGAGAACCTGCCGGACGGCCTCGCGCAGGTGCCGCTCTTCGTTGAGCACCGGCATGATGACCGAGATCGGCGGCCAGACGCGAGTGGTCTGGCCGGTTCGGGGCGAGTCGGGGAACTCCTTCATGGCGGCGCTCACGCTACTGTACGAGCGGGTGGGGACGGCAACCCATCGGGCGGCGCGAGCGTCCTCACCGGTGACCGTTCGACGCGGAGGGGGCCACCAGGTGACCGACGACGACTCCGGCGTCCACGTCGGCGGAGACGCCTACGGCGGCGTCCGGCTGTCGCAGCGCCGCACGCGGCGGGCACGGGCGGGCGTGCGCGGTCTGGTCGTCACCGGCGCCCTGTCGAGCATGGTTCTCCTCGGCTCCGGGGTCCTGTGGTTCCTGTCGACGTACGCCACCAGCCAGATCAAGTCGGTCAACGCGGGCACGGCCGGGTCCGACCCCCGCGGCGCGATGAACATCCTGCTCGTGGGGGTCGACAAGCGCGACGACCTCACACGCCGCCAGCAGAACCTGCTCCACCTGGGCCGGGAGGTCGGCCAGCGCACCGACACGATGATGGTGATCCATCTTTCGGAGGACCATTCCAAGGTGACCGTGGTCAGCCTTCCCCGGGACAGCTGGGTCGACATTCCGGGCAAGGGCGCCCACAAGATCAATTCGGCGTACTCCCTGGGCGGCGCCCCGCTGGCCGTCCGCACCGTCGGCAGGGCCACGGGGTTGACCATCAACCACTATGTCGAGGTCAACGTGCTGGGGTTCATCAACGTCGTGGACGCCCTGGGCGGCGTCTCGGTCTGCACCCCGGTCGCGATCGACGACCAGCACACGGGGTTCAAGCTCCAGCCCGGCACCTACGAGCTCAACGGGGTGAAGGCGCTGTTCTACGCGCGCACCCGCGCCACCGCCCGTTCCGACCTCGACCGCATCGACCGGCAGCAGCAGGTCGTCTCGGCCCTGCTCCAGCGGGCGCTGAGCGGAGGCACCCTGGCCAACCCGGCCAAGCTCACCGCGCTGGTCTCCTCCACGCTGAAGACCCTCACCGTCGACCAGGCCCTCGCCCAAGACCTGCTCGGCCTGGCCGACCAGCTGAAGGACGTCTCCACCGACGACGTGGCGTTCACGACGGTGCCGCTGGCGGACGTGAACTACAAGGCGCCCACCGGCGAGTCGGCGGTGTTGTGGGACAAGACGGCGGCCCGCGACCTGTTCAAGCGCATCGAGGCCGACGAGCCTCTGATCAAGCCCGCCGCCGGCAAGTCCGCGAGCGCGTCGCCCTCCGCGTCGCCGTCGGCGTCGGCGGCCGGCGCGCTCACCGTCCCGCCCTCGCGCATCGCGGTCCGCGTCGTCAACGGCACCGCGATCACGGGCCTGGGCGCGCGCACCAAGAACGACCTGCTGAAGGTCGGCTTCCTGGTGCCGTCCCCGCCCGGGGACACCACGCCGAGGAACCACACCACCACCCTGGTGCGCTACCCGGCCGGGCGGGAGGACTCCGCCCGCACCGTCGCCGCCGCGATACGCGGCGCCGAGCTGCGCGAGGCGAACGTCCCCGGCATCGAGGTGATCGTCGGCAGCGACTACTCTGGCGCCAAGAAGGTCACCGTCAAGGAGACCTCGGCGCCGAGCACTCCGGCGGCCACGGCCGCCCCGGCGGCCAGGACGGCGACCGAGAACATCTGCAAGAAATGACGCCCGGCCACCTGCGGTGACACGGCCTTCACATGGTCGTTCACCTGGCATCTCGGGAAGAGAGCCGCCCCGTCTCACCGGGCCGGTGCCCGGTCCGCCGCGTGCGCGTACGAGATGAAGACGTCATAGTCCTCGAAATCTTGAGGCTTTTCGCGCTCCTCGCGCTCTCCAGATCGGTTCCGCCCGACACGCTGGAAATTCTGTCTTTCGTCCACGGCCGCCGCCATGTCGACGATTCCGTCGGAGACGAATCCCGTCGGACAGGTGGGCTTCACCCTCGGAGTGCCCCGGACGGCTTCAGTCGCTACGCGATGAAAAGGCGCACCGTCATCACGCGGCGGACGAACGAGGGAACCAGGCCGGCCGGGCGTGTGCCGTGCCTGGTTCCCCTGTCTGCGGGCCGTCGGGCCTCATCGTCGTCTGCCAGCGAAGAGGCTGCGGTAAACGGCGGTGATGAGCAAGAAGAGCCCACCGACGAGGACGATGGTGGCCACCACATTGATGGCGATGGGCGCGTCCTCAAGGAATTGCTGCTTGACGATGTTGCAGCCGACTATGAGCACCACATACACGTACCAAGGCGCCCACTTGCCGTCGTTCTCTTTGTTGTCGCTCACTATCGATCACCCGATCTGATCACTGACCGCACAGCGTGGTCAGCAGTTCTGCCGAATCTTCTCGGCACCCTCGCTGATCCGTTTCCCGTTCCCCGACAGCAGGTCCTTCGCGCCACTGATCACCTGGCGGGCCTTCGGAGAGTCTGCCAGGTCTTTCAGGGAGGTCTCCAGGTCGGAGACCGCGTTGGTAAGGTCTTCTGCCGCCGATTTGCGGTTCGACTCGTCCGCGTCCAGCCAGCGCTTGGCGGCCCTGCACGCCACGGCCTCCCCACCGGCCTGCGCGGCGTTGCACGCGGTCAATGACAAGGTGGCCAAGGATGAGGCGACGGCCAGCCCGGCGAGTGCCCTTCGCATTCTCTCTCTCGCTTTCTTCCACTGGAGTGGATTCCTGCGCGTACCGAAAGTATGTGCGTCGTGACGCCCGGCAGGCATCAGTGGATGGAAGGAGTGCGCCTCATCACTTCGCAGGATGCGGTTCGCGTCCGGCTGTGCTGGGATAAGGTCGTGTCAACGCGCGCAGCCCCCCTCGCGAAGATGCAGTTGCGGAACCTTCCCGAGTGGCAGCAAGACCTCGTCATCACCGGCAGCTCCGTCGTGATCGGCACCTTGCTCTGGATGGTGGGCTGGTATCCGCTCTTCTCCACCGGCATCACTCCGCCCGACTGGGTGCGGCCTGTACTTTTCGCCGGAATCTGCGTTCTGGAACTGTTCCGGCGGCGTGCGCCGATAGTGGCGCTGGCACTCGGAATCGCCCTGCTCGTCGCCGACTCGGTCTTCGGCGTCAGCATGGCCATGCTGATCGTGTTCGCCGACCTGCTGTACGCGGCGACGCTCTACGGCCCGCGCCGGATCAGCCAGGACATGATCCCGATCACCGCGATCGCGACCATCATCGCGGTCAGCGGCGCCCTGATCCTCGCGCCCAACCTGCGGGCGACCATCCTGACCGGCCTGGCGGCACTGCCCTTTCTGGTGGTTCCCGTCTGGTGGGCCACGAACATCCGGCAGCACCAGGAGATCGCCAACGCCGAGCGCAGGAACGCCGCCCAACTCGCCAAGATCGGCGAACTGGACCAGCGGGCGGCGATCGTCGCGGAGCGGGCGCGCATGGCCCGCGACCTGCACGACGTGATCGCCGGCCACCTGTCGGCGATCGCGATCCAGTCCGAGGCCGCCCTGTCGATGAACAACGCCGACCCGGACACCTCCCGCACCGTGCTGACCGCGGTGCGGGAGAACAGCGTCCGCGCGCTGGACGAGATGCGCGCGATGATCGAGCTGCTGCGGGCGGACGGCAGCGGGCTGGACGAGACCGCGGCGCCGGCGGGGCTGGACGAGCTGCCCACGCTCGTCGAGTCGGCGCGGGCGGGGGGCATGGAGGTCGAGGTGCACTCGGAGATCGACGCTCTCGAGATCCTGCCGGCCGCGGTCAATCTCACCGCGTACCGCATCGCGCAGGAAGCGCTGACCAACGCGATGAAGCACGCGCCGCACAGCCAGGCCCGGCTGGAGGTCCGGCAGCTCGACGGCGCCCTCACCGTCGAGGTGGTCAACGAGTTGCCAGAGACGCCGAGCGTGAGCAGCGGCACCGGCGCCGGTCTGCTCAACATGCGGGAGCGTGCCGCCGCCGTCGGCGGCTTCCTCTCCGCCGGGCCGTCCGACTCGAAATGGCTGGTGCGGGCGGTCCTGCCCGTGGTGCGCCCATGACGATCAGGGTGCTGGTCGCCGACGACCACGCGGCGATCCGCACCGGCCTGGTCCTGCTGCTGAACAACGCGCCCGACGTGGAGGTCGTCGGCGAGGTGGCCGACGGTGCCGCGGCCCTGCGGCAGGCGAGGGCGCTGCGGCCGGACGTGACACTGATGGACCTGCGGATGCCGGGGATGGACGGCATCGCCGCCACGCGCGCGCTCGTCGCGGAGCGGCTGTGCGAGGTGCTCGTGCTGACCACGTTCGACCTGGACGAATACGTCTACGCGGCGCTGCGGGCCGGCGCCGCGGGCTTCCTGCTCAAGTCGGTGGAGGCCAACCGACTCGTGGAGGCGATACGGCTGGTGGCCGCGGGCGAGGGCGTCATAGCGCCGCAGATCACCCGCAAGCTCATCAACATGTTCGCGTCCATCGAGGTGGCGCAGAGCAAGCCCGCGGTGAGCCTCGAGGAGCTCACCCACCGGGAGCGCGAGGTCCTGGTCTGCCTCGGCGAGGGGCTGTCCAACGCACAGATCGCCGGCAAGCTGTTCATCGGCGAGACCACGGTGAAGACCCACGTGTCGAAGGTGCTGTCCAAGCTGAAGCTACGCTCGCGGGTGCAGGCGGCGATCGTCGCCCAGGAGATCGGCCTGGTGGACGGGTAGGCGCGGGACCCTCCCATGGAGGGGGCCTTCCGTATGGACGAAGCTCCGCCCACGGACGGGCCCCGCCCACGCTCTGCCGCGCCGGACGGCCTTACCGCGAGGCCACCCGGCGGAAGGACCACATGCTCAGCGGCACGAAGACGAGGATGATCACCAGCGACCAAAGCATCGCGTAGCCGCCGGCATGCTCGGCGGGCCAGCCGGACGGCGAGGCGACGGCCGTGGGATTCGCGTTGCCGAACAGGTCGCGGGCCGCGTTGATCACGGCGGTCACCGGGTTCCACTCGGCCAGGACGCGCAGGGGGCCGGGCAGAGAGGACTCGGGGACGAACCCCGAGGAGATGAACGTCAGCGGGGTCAGCCAGATCAGACCGGCGCTCTGCGCCGCCTCGGGGCTCGGCATCCACAGGCCGATCAGCGCCCCGATCCACGACATGGCGAACGCGAACAACAGCAGCAGAAGGTAGGCGAGCACGGCGTCGAGCACGCTGCCGCGGATGTGCCACCCGATGAGCAGCCCGCACAGCGACATCACCGCCAGGGCGACGACGCTGACCGCGAGGTCGGACGTGGTACGGCCCATCATCACCGCGACCCGGGAGATCGGCAGCGACCGCAACCGGTCGACGATGCCCTTGCGGAGGTCGCTCGCGAGACCGACGACGGTGAAGGCGGAGTTGAACGCCAGCGTCTGCACGAGGATGCCGGCGAGCAGGAACTCCCGGTACGCCGGGCCGCCCAGCAGGCCACCGAAGATGAACCCGAACAGCAGCACGAACATGATCGGCTGCACCACGGCCGCGAACAGCCAGTCCACGCTGCGCCGCACGTGCAGCAGGTTGCGCCAGGCGATCATCAGCCCGTCGTTGACCGCCTTCGCCAGCGCCCTCATCACGACTCCTTGTTCCTGGACTCCGCCCGGCCACGCCGGAACCGCCGCTTGCTCGCTCCTTCGTCCGGCGCCGGCTTCTCGGGCGCCGCGTCCGGCTCCCGCTCGGTCAGCTCCAGGAAGACGTCGTCGAGCGTGGGCCGGTGCAGCGACACGTCGGCCACCCGCACTCCCTCGCCGTCGAGCCGTTTCAGGACCTCGATCAGCGATTTGGCGCCCACGTGCACGAGCACGTGCGCACAGCGCAGCCCCTCGTCCACCACCGGTTCCGCGGCGCCGACCTCGTTCAGCGCCGCGCGCACCGCGGGCAGGTCGGCCGGGTCGGCGACGGTCAGTTCCAGCCGCTCGGCGCCCGACCGGGCCTTGAGCTCCCTCGCCGTGCCCCGTTCGATGACCCGCCCGCGGTCGATCACGACGATCGAGTCGGCGAGCTGGTCGGCCTCCTCCAGGTACTGGGTGGTCAGCAACACCGCGGTGCCGTCGGCCACCAGTTCCCGCACCATCTCCCAGGTGTCGAGGCGCGAGCGCGGGTCCAGCCCGGTCGTCGGCTCGTCCAGCACCACGACGGAGGGCCTGACCACGAGCGCGCCGGCGAGGTCCAGCCGCCGGCGCATGCCGCCGGAGTAGGTCTTGGAGAGCCGGTCGGCCGCGTCCTCCAACCGGAAGCGGGCCAGCAGCTCACGTGCCCGCTCGGCGGACGCCTTCCTGCCGAGGCCGTAAAGCCGCCCCACCAGGTACAGGTTCTCGTAACCGGTGAGCATGTCGTCAACCGCCGCGTACTGCCCGGACAGCCCGATCGACCTGCGCACGTCGTCCGCCTGCCCGACCACGTCGTACCCGGCGACGGTGGCGGTGCCCGCGTCCGGCCGCAACAGCGTGGTCAGCACGCGGACCATGGTGGTCTTGCCGGCGCCGTTAGGCCCCAGCAGTCCGAGGACGGCGCCGGCCGGGATGGCGAGGTCCACGCCGTCGAGCGCGCGGTGGGCGCCGAAGGACTTCACGATGCCCCTGGCCTCGACCACGTCGGGGCTCATCTCATGCTCCTTCATTCGCCTTTCCCGGATTCGGTCGCGGCGGGAACAGGGTCAGTCGCAGCGGCCAGCCGACGAACCAGACGACGGTGACCACGGCGAGCTGGATCTGGAAGTTCCACAACGCCACGGCGTTCGCGTTCGGGCCGGCGACCAGGTGCATCACGCCCGTCAGCGCGGCAGTGATCACCAGTGCGGCGGCGCACCGGCCCCACATGCGCCACTCGTAGCGCACCTTCTCGGGCCCGTACCTCGGCGGGCGGGACGGTGGCGGGCCGTCGCCGTACCGGTGGGCGAACCTGGCGTCCGTACGGCGCACCAGTTCGGGGCCGAAGGCGACGCTGACGCCGAGATAGAGCGCGGCCAGGCTGTGCGTCAGACCCGCCGTGCCGCCGGTGGCCAGGTCGACGGCCGACACGACGACCAGCACCAGGTCCGCCAGCGGGACGCATAGGAGCAGGATCCCGCCCAGCCGCCTGCGGCGCAGGACGTAGCGGGACACGAGCCCCGCCAGGAGGACCACCCAGAACGCGATCTCGGCGCCCACGACGAAGGAGAGGATAAGCGGGTTCGCCGCATCCTGGCCGTGCGTCATAGGTCCGCGAGAAGGGAGAAGGGACGGTTCACGGCGAGGGCTCCGCGCGCGCCGGCACCGGCAGCGGGGTGTGCGGCGTGCCGGGCCGGTCGCCCACCGCGTGGGCGCCCCCGTCCACGTGCACGATCTCCCCCGTGGTCGCGGGGAACCACCCCGACAGCAGGGCGACGCAGGCCTTGGCGACCGGATCGAAGTCCTGATCGTCCCAGCCCAGCGGGGATCGGGCGGCCCAGTCGCGGCCCTCCTCCATCAGTGCCTCGTCCCCGCCGGTGCCGATGGACTTGGCCGCCATCGTCCGCAGCGGCCCCGCGGCCACCAGGTTGACCCGGATCCCAGCGGACCCGAGGTAGGAGGCGAGGTAGCGGGCGGTCGCCTCCAGTCCCGCCTTGGCCACTCCCATCCAGTCGTACTCCCGGTAGGCGCGCGAGGAGTCGAAGTCGAGCCCCACCACCGAGGAGCCGCGGCCGAGCATCGGCAGCACGCTGCGGGTCAACGCCTGCAGCGAGTACGCGGACACGTGCAGCGCGGTGGCGACATCGGGCCATTGTGAGGTCATGAAGTTCCCGCCCAGCGCGGCGGGTGGCGCGAAGGCGACGGAGTGCAGGACCCCGTCCAACCGCTCGACGTGGTCGCCCACGCGGTCGGCGAGCGTGGCGAGGTGCCCGGCGTCCGTCACATCCAGCTCGACGACGGGCGGCGGCTGGGGTAACCGCCGGGCCAGCCGTTCGATGAGGCTCACCCTGCCGTAGCCGGTGAGCACCACCCGCGCCCCCTCCTCCTGCGCCAGCCGCGCAACGTGGAACGCGATGGATGACGTGGTGAGCACCCCCGTCACCAGGATGTTCCTGCCTTTGAGCATGTCCATGCGACTTCCTTCCCGCCGATGGGTCTCGGACTCGCCGCGACAGCGGTGAGCGGGCGTCTACCTTTCCAGTACGTATCCGTCGCCGGCCCGAAGCGCGCGGGAGGCGCGCAGGTTCGCCAGCACGAAAGTGCGCTGCAGCCAGCGGTCGCGGCCGTCGTAGCGGGGCTGGAACGCCGACCGCCCGTGCACCGTCACCCGGTTGTCCACCACCGCGAGCTCACCCGCGCGCAGGCGCACCGACTCGTAGGAGTTCTCGAACAGCCCGCTGAGCTCGTGGACGGCCTCGACGGCGTGCTCGTTCACCGGCTTGGTGGCGGCCTCGTCGATCCGCAGGTCGGGATCGTCGGGGTCGCCGGCGAGCACGGCGTGCGGCTCGGCCGCGCCGGCCTTCTCCTCGAAGGACGGCGGGGCCTGCGTGAGGAACCACCGCGACGACAGCGCCTCGCGAGCCTGCTCGCTGAGCTTGGGCAGCACCCCGCGGGAGGAGCAGGTGCGCAGCTCCGCGATCCCCTCGTGGTCCTGGCGAACGCACAGGAGCAGCACGAAGTCGGGGCGGTGCGCGTGGAAGGCGTTCTCCGTGTGGAAGGTCAGCCGCACCGACCCCGAGTTCGCCTGCAGCCGCTCCCGTCCCGGCACCGGCACCACGTTCTGCACCAGCGCCCCGGACTTCTCCTTGCGGAACGCCACCGGGTCGCCGAGCGCGTGGGCGATCATCACCAGCGTCGCGGCGGACACCATGGCCTCACGCACGACCGAGCCGTCCGTCATCGGGGTGTCCGGCAGGTTCTCGGCGTCCACCGGGAGGTTGCGCACCAGCAGCACGCCGCTGTGCCCCGAGTCGCGCCGGTATTCGCGGAGCGCCCGGCGCAGCCCGACCGGCGCGTCCTCCCAGGCGCGCCGGGCGGCGGCCACCCAACCTGTGGCGTCCACCTGGCCGCCGGCGACCGTCACCAGCCGCCTGGCGATGCGGTCCATCTCCTGATGCTCGTCCCGATCAAGAGTGACGGTCGTGACGACGCCATTTTCGATAGCGGGCATGACCTCTCCTAGGAAAGAAGCTGCGATCGGCCGGCAAGGGGCCGGGCAGGAAACTCAGAGGGCTGGGCGCTACGCGGCGGGTCCGCGCGCGCCCACGTAGGTGACCCGGCCAGGGGGGCTGACCGGAGCGACGCCGACGAGCGACGCGATGGCCGCGAGCACCTGGTCCTGGTGCTCGCGCAGGTAGAAATGGCCCCCGTCGAACACCTGGTGGTGGCGGACCTCACCCGACTCGGTCACCTCCCGCCAGCCTCGTGCCCCCTGCTCGTCCACGTCGGGGTCGTCAACGCCGCGGAAAACGGCCAGCGGGGTGCTCACCGGCGCCGGGCCGGGGAGGCGGTAGGTCTCGATGGCCGTGTAGTCGGCCCGGATGATGGGCAGCAGCATGTCCCGCAGGTCCGGGTGGTCCAGGGCCGAGCTGCCGGCCGTCTCGTACTGCCTCACTTCCGCGATCAGGGCGTCGTCGCCCTCACGGTGCAGGGTTTTCGGCGTGAGCAGGTGCGGGGCCGGGCTGCCGGAGGCGATGAACAGCTCCGGCCGCAGGCCCTGTGCCTCGCACCGGCGCACCACCTCGTACCCCAGCACCGCGCCCATGCTGTGCCCGAAGAGGATCAGCGGGCGGCCGAAGAGCGGCCGGATCGCTTCGGACACCCGGTCGGCCAGCTCGGCCATGCTGTCGATGCACGGGTCGGCGAGCCGCTCCTCGCGTCCGGGGTACTGCACCACGTGGGCCTCCACCTCGGGGGGCAGGCCCCGGCCCCAGTCCCGGTAGAAACTGGCACTCCCACCGGCGTGCGGCAGGCAGACGAGGTTGAACCGGGCGGCGGGCCGGGGTTGCCTGGTCCTGACCCAGCTGGCGAGCAGACGCTGTTCGTTCTCGGCCATCGGCCGATACCTCCTCAAGGGGTTTCCAGTCGTGCGAGGGGACCGCGGTCAGCCGCCCATGGCCTCGATCAGGCTCTTCGGCCGCATGTCGGTCCAGTTGCGCTCGACGTACTCAAGGCACGCGTCCCGCGTGTCGGTGCCGAACACGATGGTCCAGCCGGCCGGCACCTCGACGAAGTGCGGCCACAGCGAGTGCTGGCCCTCGTCGTTGACCAGCACGTAGTAGGAGCCCTCGGGGTCCTCGAAGGGGTTGGTCATCGCTCCTCACTCTCCTTTGTCTCGGATCACGGCGGCGTTGATCGCCGCGGCCACCCCGTCGAGAACGTCCCGACGGGCCATCTCCTCGTGGGTGCTGCCGGTCTGGTGCACCTCGATCCGGCCGTGTACGTAGGGCCGCCACCGCTCCGGCGAGCGCACGCCCTCGTGGCCGGCGGCCCTGAAGAAGATCACGTCTCCGCGGAAGCCGCGCGGGACGGCCTCGAGCATGGCCTGGGTGTTGGACAGGTAGTTCTCCACCACGCTTCCGGCGAGCTCGCCGGTGACCCAGTCGTGGTCGCCCAGCTCGGCCCGGACGACGTCGAGGACGCGGGCGCGTCCCTCCTCGGTCTCCAGGTCGCCGGGCACCAGGCCGGTCCCGGCGAAGGCGTCCGCGAAGATCTCGGACCGGGTCGGCGCCACGGCCGACGGACCGGGGTAGGAGTCGAGCATCACCAGCAGGTCGACCTCCTCGCCCTGCTCCTGCAACTGGACCGCGATCTCGTGCGCGAGGTGGCCGCCCATCGACCAGCCCAGCAGGCGGTACGGCCCGTGCTCCCGGACCTCCCGGATCCGCTTGACGAAGTCGGCCGCCTTGTCGGCGAGCGACATGGCGCCGGCCGTGCCGGGCAGGTCCGGCGACTGCAGGCCGTACACCGGCACACGACGGTCGAGTGTGCCGAGCAGGCCGGCGTAGCACCAGCTCAGTCCGGACGCCGGATGCGCGCAGAACAGCGGGGGCAGGTCGCCCGTACGGCGCAGCGGCAGCAGCATGTCGAGGGCGCCGTGGCCGGCGTCCTCGCCGTCGAGCCGACGGGAGAGCGCCGCCGCTGTCGGGGCCTCGAAGACCGTGCGGGTGGAGAGCTCGGCGTTGAGCAGGGGCCGCACGGTGTTCACCAGCCGGGCCACCAGCAGAGAGTGCCCGCCGAGGTCGAAGAAACTCTCCTCCGGGCCGACCTTGTCCACTCCCAGCACCTCGGCGAAGGCCCGGCAGAGCAGGTCCTCGGTCACCGTCCGCGCCCCGCGCCCGGTTCCCGCGCCGACCTGTGGAACGGGCAGCGCACGCCGGTCGAGTTTGCCGTTCATCGTGACCGGCAGGGCGTCGAGGAAGGTGAACGAGCCCGGCACCATGGAGGCGGGCAGGTGGGCGGCAGCGAACCCCGCCAGCTTCGCCGCGTCCGCGGCCGCTCCGTCGGACGGCACGACGTAGGCCGCGAGCCGCTCGTCGCCCGGCCGGTCCCTGCGGACGACGACCTCGACCTGCTCGATCCCCGGATGGCGGGCGAGCACGGCCTTGATCTCCCCGAGCTCGATGCGCTGGCCCCGGATCTTGACCTGGTCGTCGGCCCGCCCCAGGTAGGCGATCGTGCCGTCCGCGTTCCACCGGGCGATGTCCCCGGTGCGGTACATGCGAGTGCCGGGCGGGCCGTAGGGGTCGGCCGTGAACCGCTCCGCGGTCAGGCCGGGACGGGATAGGTAGCCGCGGGCGAGCTGGTCCCCGGCGAGGTACAGCTCCCCCAGCACGCCGGCCGGCACCGGGCGCAGCGCCGCGTCGAGGACGTAGGCGCGGGTGTTCCACACCGGCCTGCCGATGGGCACGGTGGCGTTGCCGGGCTCGCACTCGTAGAAGGTCACGTCCACCGACGCCTCGGTGGGGCCGTACAGGTTGTGCAGTTCGGCGCCGAGCAGGCTCAGGCAGCGGTCGGCGGCGGCGGGCGACAGCGCCTCCCCGCTGCAGATCACGCGCCGCACCACCCCCTGGCAGGTCGCGGCGAGCGGCTCGGCGAGGAATGCCTCCAGCATCGACGGCACGAAGTGGAGGGTCGTGACCCGGCGAGCGCGGATCTCGCTGGCGAGGTAGGCCGGGTCCCGATGGCCGTCCGGTCGTGCCACCACCAGGCCGGCGCCGGTCATCAGCGGCCAGAAGAACTCCCAGACCGAGACGTCGAAGCCGTACGGCGTCTTCTGCAGGACGCGGTCGGCGGGCGTCAGGCCGTACTCGGCCTGCATCCATTCGAGCCGGTTGACGATCCCCGCGTGCGGCACGGCCACGCCCTTCGGCGTGCCGGTCGAACCCGAGGTGTAGATGACGTACGCGAGGTTCGCGGGCGTCAGCGCGGCCGGCCGTTCGGTGTCGTCGAGGGGGTGGGACGGTTGCGCCGCCTGCGCGTCCAGCACGCCGGGGTCGTCCAGGGCCAGCACGGTCACGCCGTCCGCGGGCGACAGCCGGCCCGCCGTGGCCGTGTCGGTGATCAGGCAGGCCGGGCGGGCGTCGCGCACCATCAGCGCGATGCGCTCGCCGGGGTGGTCGGTGTCGAGGGGCAGATAGGCCGCCCCTGACTTGAGCACCGCGAGCAACGCGACCACCAGGTGCGCCGACCGGGGCAGCGCCACGGCGACCAGCCGCTCCGGCCCCGCGCCGTGCGTCACGAGCAGCCGTGCGAGGCGGTTGGCGCGGGCGTGCAACTCAGCGTAGGTGAGGACGGCTTCGCCCTCGATCACGGCGACGCCGTCCGGCGTGCGCGCCGCCTGACGTTCGAGCGCCGCGGTGAGCGTGCCGCCCCGCACCGGGTGCGCCGTGTCGTTCCAGGTGCGCAGCACCCGCTCCCGCTCGTCGCCGTCCAGAAGGTCGAGCCGGCCGATCGGACGGTCCGGGTCGGCGGCGATCGCGACCAGCAGGCGCTCGGTCCAGCCGGCGAGCCGTCGCACCGTCGCGGCGTCCACCAGGTCCGGCCGGTACGCGAGGCGCAGAGTCAGCCGCCGGCCCGGCACGCCGAGGACGGTGATCGTGAAATGGGTGGCGTCGCGCGCCTCCATGTCCACGATGCGCACGCCGCCCGACAGCGTCGGGGCGTTCTCCACGCCCACCGGGTAGTTCTCGAATACCAGCACCGTGTCGAACAGCTCGCCGAGCCCGGCTCGCCGCTGCACGTCGGCGAGCCCGACGTGCTGGTGCGCGATCAGCGCCGTCTGCGCGCGCTGTAACTCCGTCAGCAGCCGGGCCGGCGCGTACCCCGGCCGCCACCGCACCCGCACGGGAAGGGTGTTGATGAACAGCCCGATCATCCGTTCGACTCCGGGTAACTCCGGCGGGCGTCCGGACACCGTGCCGCCGAAGACCACGTCCGTCCGGCCCAGCAGCCGCCCGAGCGCCAGTCCCCACGCCCCCTGCACGATCGTGTTGATCGTCCAGCCGCGGCTCCGGGCCACCGCCGACAGCCGGTCGGTCAGCTCCTCCGGCAGTTCGACGGTGATCTGCTCCGGCAACGCCGGTGCGCCGTCCGGTGCTGCGGAGGAGACCACGGCCGACGACGAGAGCAGCGCCGGTTCCAGCTCGCCGTCCCCCTCGTCGAGCAGGCGGGTCCAGGCGTCCAGCGCGACCTGGCGGTCCTGGCGGGCCAGCCAGCGCAGGTAGTCCTCGTAGGGCGCGACCCGGGGCAGCGGCTCGTTCTCGTACAGCGAGAACAGCTCCTCCAGCAGCACCGGCATGGACCAGCCGTCCACGGCGATGTGGTGCAGGGTGAGCGCGAGCCGGGACGCTCCGCCGGGCAGCCGGAACAGCGTGAACCGGACCGGCAGGTCCTCGTCGAGGATGAACCTGCGCAGCCGCTCGGCGTCGTAGCGCCGGTGGAACTCCGCGTCCGCCTCCGTCGCGCCGAGCCCGGACAGGTCGACGCTCTCCCAGGGGGGCGTGGCTTCCCGGCGCACCACCTGGACCGGCTCGTCCAGGCCCTCGTGCACGAACACCGCGCGCAGCACGGCGTGGCGGCGCAGCAGCGCGCCCGCCGCGGCCCGCAGCGCGGCCTCGTCCACCGGGCCGTGCAGTTCGACCACCACCTGGACCGTGTAGAAGTCCAGGCCCTCGGTGTCGTACTGCGCGTGGAAGAGCAGGCCCTGCTGCAGCGGCGACAGCGGCAGGACGCTCTCGATAGGCGAACCCGTCACGGCTTCTTCCCCCTCAGCTTCGCTTCGAGCAGGTCGAGTTGCTGCTGGGACAGTGACACCAGGGACACGTCGGAGGGCGTCAGCCCGCCCGCCTCGGGGTCGCGCGCGTGCTCGGCCAGGGCGTCGAGCGCCTCGCGCCACAGGGCGCCCAGCTCGGCGACGTCGTCCTCGCCGAGCAGCGCCGCGGGCCAGGCGAGGCTCGCGCTCAGCCGTGGTCCGTCCGGGGTGTCCTCGGTGACCGCGTTGATCTCCAGCGCGTGCCCGAACGGGAGGCCGCCGTCGCCGACCTCCGCGTTCGTGCGCGGATCGCGGACCGGCGTCCAGTACGTTCCGGTGTCGTCGCCGCCGGTGGCCATCCGGCCCAGGTAGTTGAAGGAGATCCAGGGCGTGGGGAGCGCGGCCAGTTCCGCGGCCGTGTCCGGGTTGAGGTGGCGCAGCAGGCCGTAGCCGAGGCCATGGTCGGGCACCGACCGCAGCGACTCCTTCACGCCCTTCAGCGCCGCGCCGAGCGCGGGTCCGGCGGCCCGTACGTCCTCCCAGGCCAGCGGCGGGACGTCGACCCGTACGGGATGGATGGCGGTGAACCAGCCGACCGTGCGGGACAGGTCCACGCCCGGGGCGATCGCGTCCTCGTGACGTCCGTGGCTCTCCAGCTCGACCGCGAGCCCGCCGGGCAGGTGGTCACCCCTGCGGCCGAGCCACTCGCGTACGGCGAGGCCGAGGCCGGTGAGCAGGATGTCCTGCACGCCGACGTGGAAGGCGGCGGCGACCGTGGTGAGCAGTTCCCTCGTCCGTTCGATCCCGATCTCCACGGTGCGGGTGCGGGCGGTGGACAGGGTGTCGCGCCGGGGATCGGGCCGCTCCGGCCCGCTGCCGGTCCGTCCGGCCGCCTCGCGCCAGTACGCCAACTGCCCACTCCAGCGCGGGTCGCGCGCGGCGTCCGCCAGCAGCGCCGCCCACCGGCGCAGGGACGTCCGCACCGGCTGCAGCTCCGGCTCGGCGCCGGCCGCCACGGCGGTCCAGGCAACAGCGAGGTCGGGGAGCAGGATGCGCCAGGACACGCCGTCGACGACGAGGTGGTGGGCCATGAGGAGCAGCCGGCCAGGCTCGCCGGGGCCGGCGTCGAACCACACGGCCCGCAGCATGACGCCCCGCTCGGGGTCCAGGCCGCGCCGGGCGATCTCGCCGTGGCGGGTGGCGGCCTCGGCGAACGCGTCGTCGTCCAGCCCCGCCGCGTCGACCCGGGTCACCAGGTCGGCCGCCTGTACCGAGCCCGGCGGCAGGATCACCGGCGACCACCCGGCGTCGAGGCGCATCCGCAGCGCGTCATGATGGTCGAGCACCGCGGAGAGCGTCGCCACCAGGCGCTCCTCGGTCATCCCCGGCGGTACCGCGACCACGTACGACTGGTTGAAGCCGTTGATGGGGCCGCCGCCGTCCTGGAGCCAGCGCATGATCGGGGTGGGCGGCAGCGGGCCGACCCCGTCGTCTTCGAGCGGCACGCTCTGTTCGGTGACGGGTTGGGCGACCGCGGCCAGCGCGCGCACGGTACGTCGTTCGAACACCTCGCGGGGAGTCAGCACCAGCCCGGCCTTACGCGCCCGGCTGACCAACTGGATCGACACGATACTGTCGCCACCCAGGTCGAAGAAGTCCTCCTCCGGCCCCACCCGGTCCACCGCCAGCACATCGGCGAACACCCAGGCCAGCGTCTCCTCCACCGCGCTCAACGGCACCGCCGTGCCCGCCTCGACGGCCTCCCGCTGCGGCGCGGGCAACGCATCGCGATCCAGCTTGCCGTTGACCGTCAACGGCAACGCGTCCACCACCATGACCACCGACGGGACCATGTACTCCGGCAGCTCCATGGCCAGCGCTTCCCGCACCCGCCCGACATCGGGCTGTCCACCGGCGGCGGTGACGTAGCCGACCAGGCGGCGCTCACCCGGACGGTCCTGCCGGACCACCACCACCGCATCAGCCACCGCCGCCTGCCGGGTCAACGCCGCCTCGATCTCGCCCAGCTCGATACGGAACCCGCGCAGCTTCACCTGATCATCGCCACGCCCGACGAACACCAACTCCCCGGCCGCGGTGCGACGGACCAGGTCCCCGGTCCGATACAACCGCGCCCCGGGCGGGCCATAGGGGTCGGCGACGAACCGTTCACCGGTCAGCGCCGGCCGGCCCAGATAACCCCGGGCCAGACCGCTGCCCCCCAGATACAGCTCCCCGACCACCCCGGCCGGCAGCAACCGCAACCGCTCATCCAGCACATACGCCCGCATGTTGTCCATCGCCGAACCGATCGGCAACGCCGCCGGCAACGGCCCCTCAGGCAGATAGCAACGGGTCGCGAACGTCGTGGTCTCGGTCGGGCCGTACACATCCACCACCGCTACATCCGGACAGTGCGCACGCACCCGCTCCACCGCGGCAGGCGGCACGACCTCCCCGCCCGTCCACACCTGGCACACCCCCCGCAACGCCGCCGGCGCCTCCTCCGCCACCAGCCGAAACAACCCGGTGGTGAGGAACACCGACCGCACGCCGAACCGCTCGACCATGCTCTCCAGGGTGTCCAGCTCCAACCGCCCCGGCGGAGCGACCACCACGGTCCCACCGTTCAACAACGGCACCCAGATCTCGTAGGTCGCCGCATCGAAAGCATGCGAGGAATGGAACAACACCCGCTCATGACCCCGCTCGAACGAGGCGTCCAACGCCAGCTCCACCACGTTGGCGTGACTGACCGCCACCCCCTTCGGCCGCCCCGTCGACCCCGAGGTGAACATCACATACGCCAGCCCAGCAGGATCAACCGGCCCAGCAGGATCGACCGGCTGATCGGCGACCACGTCGCCACCAGGATCGACCGGCCGAGCAGCGACCACGTCGCCAGCAGGATCGACCGGCTGATCGGCGACCACCTCCCCACCCAGATCCCCCCACGTCAGAACATGCGCGGGCAGGATCAGCCCCTCAGGCAGATCGTCACGATCGGTGATCAGCACCGACGCCGCGACATCCTCCAAGATGAGGTTCAGCCGCTCAGCCGGGAAGGAGTCGTGCAACGGCACATACACCCCACCCGCCTTCAGCACCGCCAGCATCGCCACCACCAGACCAGCCGAGCGATCCATCAGCAACGCCACCGGCGTCTCGGCACCCACCCCCACCCCGGCCAACCGCGCCGCCCACCGCGACGCCAGACCGTCCAGCTCCCGATACGACAACGTGCCGGTCACCGCAGCCACCGCCGGCGCATCCGGCACCCGCGCCACCTGCTGGGCGAACAGCTCCAGGATCGACACCACCGGACGAGGCTGATACTCCACAGCGGTCAACTCGGCCCGCTCGGCCGGCTCCAGCACCTCGACCTCGCTCAGCCGCACCGCCGGATCAGCCGCCACCTGCTCCAGCACCAGCCCCAACCGCCGGCCCAGCGCCTCCACCGTCACCGCATCGAACAGATCAACGGCATACTCGATCACCCCTTCCATCCCCGCCGGGGCGCCGGAGGCGTCGGTGATCTCGTTCATCGCGATGACCAGGTCGAACTTCGCCAGCCCGCTTTCCGCCGCTTCGACGGCGATGTCGAGCCCGGGCAGGTCGAGGTCCGGCCGGGGCGTGTTGTCCAGCGTGAACATGACCTGGAACAGGGGGTGGCGGGTCAGGGACCGGTCGGGTTCGATCACCTCGACCAGCCGGTCGAAGGGCAGGTCCTGGTGCGCGAACGCGGCCAGATCCTCCTGCCGCACCCGCTCCACCAACTCCGAGAACGAGGGGTCGCCGGAGGTGTCGGTCCGCAACACCAGCGTGTTCACGAAGAACCCGACCACATCGTCCAACGCATCGTCGGTGCGCCCCGCCACACCGGTGCCCAGCGGAATGTCAGTCCCCGCACCCAGCCGCGTCAGCAACGCCGCCACCGCCGCCTGCACCACCATGAACGTGCTCGCCCGGCACTCACGGGCCACGGCGGTCAGCCGCGCGAACGTCTCCTGGTCGAGTTCCCACGGCACCCGCCCGCCCCGATAGGACGCCACCGGCGGACGCGGCCGATCGACCGGCAACTCCAGCGTGTCCGGCAGACCCGCCAACCGCTCACGCCAGAACCCCACCTGCCGCGCCGCCAGACTCTCCCCGTCCTCCTCAGACCCCAGCACCTGCCGCTGCCACAGCGTGTAATCCGCATACTGCACCGACAACTCACCGAACCCCGGCACCACACCATCCAGCCGCGCCCGATACGCCGTCTCCAAATCCCGCATCAACGGCGCCAGCGACCAGCCGTCCCCCGCGATATGGTGCAGCACCACCACCAGCACATGCTCATCCCGGCCCAGCTCGAACAGCCAGACCCGCAGCGGCAACTCGACGGCCAGGTCGAACCGGCAGGAAGCGGCGGCGGCCACCCGCCCGGCGACCTGTTCCGGAGTGACGCGTTCGGTGCGGGTGGTGCCAGCGAGCATGCCCGCCGCGACGTCCGGGGCAAGGACGTGCTGGTAGGGATGGCCGTCGATGTCGGGGAACAACGTGCGCAACGCTTCATGCCGACCGGCCACATCAGCGAACGCCGCCACCAGCGCATCCCGATCCAGCGCCCCGGTCAACCGCAACGCGATCGGAATGTTGTACATCCCGCCCGACTCATCCAACCGATTGAGGAACCACACCCGCTGCTGAGCGAACGACAACGGCAGCACATCCGGCCGAACCACCCGCTCGACCCGCGCCCGCCCCCCAGCCACCTGAGCGCTCTCCACCAGCTCAGCCAGCCCCGCCACCGTCGGCGCCTCGAACACCGCACGAATCGGAATCTCCACCCCCAGCACCGACCGCACCCGAGCCACCACCCGCGTCGCCAGCAGCGAATGCCCACCCAACTCGAAGAACCCGTCATCCACCCCGACCCGCTCAACCCCCAGCACCTCGGCGAACACCCCGCACAACGCCTGCTCCACCGCAGTACGCGCCGCCCGCCCCTCCGTATGCGCGGGCATCTGCGGATCGGGCAGCGCCCGCCGATCCAGCTTGCCGTTGGCGTTCAACGGGAACGCCTCCAACACCACGAACGCCGCCGGCACCATATAGCCGGGCAGCTTCCGCGCCGCCAGCTCCCGTGCCTGCCGCACGTCCACCGGCCCGGTCAGGTAGGCCACCAGGTGCACATCGCCGCGCCGGTCCGGCCGGGCGACCACCACCACTTGGGTCACCCCTGGGCACCCGGCCAGGACCGTCTCGATCTCGCCGAGCTCGATGCGATATCCCCGCACCTTGACCTGGTCGTCCAACCGGCCCACGTACTCGATCTCACCCGAAACCGACCAGCGCACCAAATCCCCGGTCCGATACAACCGGCCACCCGCCGGACCGAACGGATCAGCCACAAAACGCTCCGCGGTCAACCCCGGACGCCCCACATACCCACGCGCCAAACCCCGCCCCGCCACATACAACTCACCCACCACCCCCGGCGGCACCGGACACAAATTCCCATCCAGCACATACACCCGGGTATTCGCCAACGGCCGCCCCGTCAACGCCGCCTGCGACAACTCCCCACCACCCGGCGCCGACCGCCACGCCAAACAATAAACCGCCGCCTCCGTCGGCCCATAAATATTCGCGATCTCCGCCCCCGGCACCACCCGCCGCACCACATTGAACACCGACGCCGGCAACCCCTCCCCCGCCAACACCACCCCCGCCACATCCAACCCCACACCCGCCGCCAACACCTGCCCGAACACCGACGGCACCCCCGACACCAACCCCCCCGACCAACCACCCCGCTCCACCAACGCCGACAGATTCTCCACCACCTCCACACACCCACCCACCGACAACGGCGCAAACAACTCAAACACCGAAACATCGAAATTCAACGACGTCGACAACAACACCGAACCCAACTGCTCCGCCGAAAAAAACCCCCC